>JADJOS010000002.1 GCA_016713675.1 Acidobacteriota bacterium | reverse complement strand
AGATTTCTCAATTAGCCACCGTCCGTTATGACCTTTCTCATGAACGTAAAGCTAATAAAATAGCGACTTATCGTTCGATTCTTGGGCAACGTACCGTCATTTTGGTATACGGCAACAAACCATTTTTCCAGCGTCTTAACAACGGCGGTGTCGTTGTTTTTGCCGATCTCAACCGACTGAAATTCAAACTGGTCTTATCTGGATTCGACACCATACTTGCTTCCTTCGGAGATCAGCTTATTGACGGGACTCTGTCGCGGATCCGCGGGCGACCAGTAATTTACGTGCCCGCATCGATAATGGACGGTCCATGATCGATCGAGATCAGTTTCCCGACAAAGGCGGTAGGGTTTCGCAGAGAAGCCAAGGGATTCGTAAGATCCGTGAATCTTTAGCAGCTAAGCGACTCGCTGCGTCGTCGTTCGTTGGATATAGATACCGCGCAAAGCCGCCGAGAAAATGGCCACAACCGCGACCGCATAAACTGCCACTGCTCTGGGTGACTTCCGTTCTGCCAATCTCGACCGATTGGTCCCGTGTGAATCTGAATGAGTTTCCAAATCTTGATCAGCTTGCTGAAGAGTCACGGGCTTGGTTAACGAGCAGTACTCGTCGAGCGGTCGATGAAAATATATCCACGCCCGGGAACATTTTCGAGGTAGATCTGAATCCGGAGCGTAGTCTGCGGACAACTTCAGCAGCATATCTGTATATTGACTGACTCAGCCGAGGTTGCTCCAGCGTGCTGGATAGCCCAGACAAACTCACAATTTCTCGTAGCCGGGCGAGTTGGTTCGTTGCTCAGTAAGGAGCCAGTACCGCCAACGGCTTGAAAAGCCGCGTTCTTCACCACATTTCCATTGTGATAGAGTGCAAATCGGTGGCATCGAACGAAAAGCCGTCAAACTGCGAAACAGGAGTATCGTTGGAATTCATTGAGTTTGCTTGAATATTACATATGTTTTTTGAAATTTACAACCGAACTTGGGCCTCTTGTATCGAGCTAAATCGGGCATTTGGCCTAATGAATACGGAAAATCAATAATCTCTATATAAAGAATCCTTTCAAATGCATTGCTTACCAAAAATATAACATTAAACTCGCAACATGGAAGTCCCGGATTTCCACTCGTCTTTGATTTTTGTGATCCAGCGGACCTGACTCAACATGTACGCTGGACGCCAAACTCAAGACGTCTGTGAGAATCATAATGCAGCGAATACGACTCGGCAAAGCACTTTGTGTTAACTGTTCTTCCTGGCTGCTGTTTCACCAGGCACCCGTTAGATCCCAGACGGTTCCAGAGGTCCTAGCTATCGCGAAGAACCTCCAAGTTAGTGCGAACGGGTCTCGGTGCATCATTGATCGTCGCGAGATGACAAGATCGGTGTAACTGCGATACGCGTAATGCAGCTCTCGCAAACGCAGATCCGCGAAAGTTCGGACGCGATCTTATCGGCGATGATGAACTCTGCATACTGCCGGCGGTAGGCTAGATCGACGATCGTCGAATCCGTAAAAACAACCTCAGCTCCTGCAACCAAAGGCCGTCGCACCAGACTTCGATCCCACGGAAGTCGGTGCGACGGCCTTGCGTCTAATTTCGGCGCCGAATCTAACTTTCCGAGCATAGCAAATTGGCGTCAATTGATCCAAGCGTGTCCAGCGGCATAAGACCAACTTCTTCACGCGGGGCAATCGCCTACGCTTTAATGAAGTCCAAATTCAGCCGAATTTCGAGACAAGTCGGTCGGCGGCGGTTCTCACGCGGGCACTGCTCTTTGGCGGCCGGGCGGAAAAATCTTGTATTTTCGCGGTAATTGCGATACTTTCAACATTTACTATACCGTTCGATGTCGATCGCGAACAGCCGGTTTTATCTATGCGAGTTTTAATTGATCTTGTCCGCCGAACAGCGAAAAGACGGGTGTTTGCCGCTGCAATCTTCAGCGTTTTGCTCTTGGTGTGCGGGGCGTCGGTCTTTGGGGCTCCGGGAGATCTTGACACTACGTTCGGAGTATCAGGGCTCGCCAATGTCGGATTCAATGGCGGTGACGACTCGGCACGGGCGGTGGCTCTGCAGTCAGACGGCAAGATAATTGCGGGCGGATATGCAAAGAGCGGTGCCAATTACCTGTTCGGGCTGGTCCACTACAATGCGAACGGCACGCTCGACACGACCTTGGCACTGACGGTAAAGTGACCACGTCGATATTCGGAGCGGATGACGGGATCACGGGCCTCGCGATACAGACGGACGGCAAGATCGTCGCCGCCGGATATGCACTCCAGCGGTGCAAACTACGTTTTGCGTTGGCACGGTACAACGCGGACGGTTCGCTCGACACGACATTTGATACCGACGGCAAAAGTAACCACCTCGATCCTCGGGTTGACAGCTTTGCGAACGCGATGAGGCTGCAGTCCACGGCAAGATCCTACTTGCCGGCGGTGCATACAACGGCACGAATTACGACGCCATTGGCCCGTTACAACACGGACGGTTCGCTCGATACGACATTCGACACTGACGGTATCGTCACAACGCCGGTCCTGGCGGGCAATGACTCGGCAAACGCGGTCGCGATCCGTTCGGACGGCAAGATCGTCGCGGCGGGCTTTGCATTCAGCGGAGCGGTGAGCAATTTCGCGATACTTCGGTATAACGGTGACGGTTCGCTCGATAATACCTTCGACACGGACGGTAAGCTGACGACGGCGATCCTCGGCGTTGACGACGGCGTTACGGGTGTTGCTCTGCAGACGGATAACAAGATCGTAGCGGCCGGCTATGCCAAGTCAGGGCGAATCTGCATTTCGGCATCGCCCGGTACAACAGTGACGGATCGCTCGACAACACTTTCAGCAGCGACGGCAAGGACACCAATCGATACTCGGCGGCAGCGATGCGGCGACAGCGGTCGCCATCCAGTCGAACGGCAAGATCGTCGTGACAGGCGGTGCGAGACAACGCTTTGGATTACGACGCGGCGGCAGTTCGCTGGAATCCAAATGGTACGCCTGATACGTCCTTTGATACCGACGGCAAGGCCACATACAATTTTGGCGTCGAGACCGACAATGTCGGTTACGCGTCAGCGATCGACAGCACCGGCCGCATTGTGATTGCGGGCGAGACCGGCATCCAGTTCATGGTCATCAGGATCGAAGGCGACGCTCCGGTCGTTCCAATTCGAACGCTTTTCGATTTTGACGGCGACTCAAAGGCCGACCTGTCGATCTTTCGTCCGGCACCGGGCGAATGGTGGTGGCTGAACAGCTCGAACGGCGGCAACGGGCTGTGCAGTTTGGCAGTTCGACCGACAAGATCGTGCCTGCTGATTTTACGGGTGACGGCAAGACGGACATCACGTTTTGGCGGCCGGCGACGGGACAGTGGTTTGTCCTGAGAAGCGAGGATTTCTCATATTTTGCGTTCCCGTTCGGGGCGAATGGCGATGTACCGGTCCCGGCGGATTTTGACGGCGATAACAAGGCCGATGCGGCTGTTTTCAGGGAAAGTACGCAAACGTGGTTCATCTCCAGATCGACCGGAGGAACCGATATTGTCGGGGTTGGTTCGGTCGGTGATAAGCCCGTACCAATGGGCTATGACGGTGACGGCAAGGCCGACATTGCGATATTCCGCCCGAGCGGAGCGAACGGGGCCGAATGGTGGACGAGGCGGAGTGCGACGGGCGTGGTCTTTGCCGTTCAGTTCGGTTCGGCGACCGACAAGGCCGTTCCCGGAGAATATACGGGCGACGGCAAGGCCGATATCGCTGTTTATCTCCCGGCAAACGGTTTTGGTACGTTCTCAGAAGCGAGGATCTCGTACTTCGCATTCCCGTTCGGTGCGGCAGGCGATATTCCGGTTCCGGCCGATTATGACGGAGACGGAAAGACCGATCCGGGCGTCTTCAGGCCGTCAAACGGGACATGGTTCGCCAATCGATCGACCGGCGGCACGCTGATACAACAATTCGGGATCACCGGCGATGTTCCGCTGCCGAGTGTTTACGTGAGATAGGAAACCGGCGTTGATCTAAGCAAAAAAAGCACTAAACGGGAAACCTCGTTTAGTGCTTTTTTTGCAGATCGGTCAGTAACTTTTAGCCTTTGCTACTGTGCCGTTTGTACTTCTCTCGCCTCGACGCGGCGGCGTTTTCTCGCTTTCCGCCAGGTGCTGATGCCCTCAGCAGTCAGGCTGAGGATCGAACGGCGGTTGTCGAAAAATGAGCTTGACCCACGCCATTTTGCTCATTTGCGGGAAATAGATCCCGCGGAAGAACAACCTCGCCACAAGGTGACTGATGCGTGTGTCGATCGGCGCATGACGGATCGAATCGATCGCCTCAAAATTGCGTTCGGGGCTATACGATCGTGACCATGCAGCAAATGTTTCCTTTTTGGCATCCTCGATCGACATCTTGAGCGGATCGTGTGCCATTACGAACGGCGCGAAGTCGAGCCAGTGCTTGGGACGCTTGAGGCGTCCGGCGGCTTCGAGACGGTCATAGAGCGGCGTTGCCGGGAACGGCGTCAACTGGCCGAATACCGGCAGACCCGGAGCCCATTTTTCGATCTCATCGACCGTACGGTCAGCGACGCCTACGGTGTCATTGTCCATTCCGACGATGAACGACGTGATGGCGTAGATGTTGCGGCGGGCCAAACCTTCGAGCACTCCCTGATAATTTGCGGGCTTAGAAAATGTCTTGTTAACGTCGGCCATGTTTGCCGGATCGATCGATTCCATGCCGATAAAGATCCAGCGGGCACCGGCGTCGGCGATCAGATCGACCAGTTCTTCATCAGCCAATAGATTGGCGCTGATCTGGGCGACCCATGGCAATATAGCATCGGCGGCGATCATGTCGCGGAGCAGGCCCTTGAGCCGCTTTTTGTTGATCGCGAGATTGTCGTCGATGAAGAAGACGGCGATCTGGCCTTTTCTTTTTCGCTCGTGCCTTTAATCTCAGCAGCTCTTCGATAACGCTTTCGTTAGAACGGAAACGGATCGAATCGCCAAAGAATCCGGTGACGGTGCAAAATTCGCAGCCGTACGGACAGCCGCGGCCGGTCTCGATCGGTACTACAAAGAACTTGCCCCAGCCTTCGCCCATTCGCGAAAGTGCGGGCTGCAGCATTTTGGGCACGAGGCTGAATTGATCGAGATCGAGCGTTTCCCAGGGAATGTGCGGATATGGCTGAAGGTTTGGTTTCTTGTCGTTGCCCGCGGGATCGACCTCGGGCATGTAGATATCTTTGAGTTCGCCGCGGGCCGCATCGGCGACCATCAGCGGCCAAGTTTCGTCCGCCTCGCCAAGTGCAATGGCGTCGGCATGCCGCGGGCCGCCGTCGCGACCCAACGCCTCATCCGGACATTCCGTCACGTGCGGGCCGCCCATTACGACCTTAAATCCTGCTTCGCGGAGTGCGTCGGCGACGAGGTACGCACGTGCGACCATTCGTGTCATCGCACCGATCCCGATCAGGCCGATGTCATTATCCTTACAGAATTGGACCAATTCAGGCCGCGTCATCGCCTTGGCATTGCCGTCGATCAGGATAACCTCATGTTCGGGCGGCGTCAGCGACTGAAGCAAGAACATCCAGAGATGCGGCATGAAATTCCGCGTTATGCCGTTATCAGGGTTGTAAAGGAGTATCTTCATTCGAACTTATTAGGACAAACTACTGACCGGTCCAACTTCGCCGGTTCACGTCACCAAAGGAGAATTTTATAGAGAAAAAAGGTTTAAGTACAATAACAGAAGCCTTATCATCGCACGTTTTCTGCAAAAAAACTACTTAATAAATATCTTTCTAATGATCGAAAAGAACACACTCTCAGGCAAAAGCCGCCGCAATTTGAGTATTCCCTTAGTGTTAACGCCGTATCGCAACCTCTTAGAACCGTCGGTCACAGAGTTGTAAATAGCATCAGCGACGATCGAACCGTCAGGAGCGTCGTCGCTGCTTTGCTGCATATTGGGCATTACCCGGTGGGCCATCGCGTCATAAGCGGTGAGCCCGTCCTTTGGGTCATGTCCATCGAACGGTCGTAAAAATCGGTCTTGATCGGGCCGGGCTCAATTATTTTGACCCTGATATTGAATTGTTCAAGCTCAAATTGAAGGGATTCCGAAAAGCCCTCGACAGCCCATTTCGACGCATGATAGAGGCTATAAAGCGGAAATGTCACACGTCCGGCTATTGATGCGACGTTAACGATGTGGCCGCGTTTTTGCTCACGGAAATACGGCAGGATCTCGCGGCAGACACTCATCAATCCAAACACGTTGGTGTCGAACTGACGCTTTATCTGCTCTTCCGTCGCGGCCTCGAACGGGCCGACGACCGCGTATCCGGCATTATTGACAACAGCATCGATCCGTCCGAATTTTTCGAGCGTCGCAGAAATTGCGGCTCTGATCGAATCGACATCAGTGACATCGAGGCGAAAACACTCAATATCTGCGATCTTCTGCAGGTCCGCGGCACTTTCGGGGACGCGCATTGTCGCAGCTACCTTCCAGTTCTTTGTCTGGAAGAGCTTGGCTGTTTCGAGTCCGATCCCGGTCGATGCCCCGGTGATAAGTACAACTTTGTTCATAGTTTGAATCTTATCACGAGGGAAGTTAACCGCAGAGACGCAGAGTAGCTGAGAAAGAGAGCCGGCATTTCGTTTGACGTCTCCGCGACTCCGCGTCTCTGCGGTTAAATCGTCCTATGTTAAGATGCAACAATGAAGTTCCTACATATCGCTGATGTGCATCTTGGGTGTACACGGTATCAGCTGGCTGAGAGCCCAAGGGATTTTTTTGATGCATGGGTCGATGTTCTGCAGCGTTATGCGATCGACGAAAAGGTCGATTTCGTAATCATGTGCGGCGACTTTTTTCACAAAGATCGGTACCGCCCGAAACGATGAACTATGCGGTCGAAGGCCTGACGATGGTCCGCGAAGCCAGAATTCCGGTCATCACCATCGAGGGAAATCACGATCAAAACACACGGACAATGAATTCAGCTGGCTCCGTTCGCTCTCGAGTTGGGGGCTCGTCAAACTGCTCGAACCCAAACTGGTAGACGACAAAATGACCTATTCACCCTGGGACGAAGCTGCGAAAAAAGGCGGCTTTATCGATATCGGGCGGGCGAGGATCTTTGGTTCGGAGTGGTTCGGTGCGTCGGGAAACTGGGCGATACCGATGCTGACCGAGACGATCAATGAAAACCGCCGCGAAGCTGCATTTCACATCCTGATGCTCCACACCGATGTCGAAGGCCATCAGATGCATCCGATCCCGGCATTGTCCGTCGCCGCACTTTCGAGCTGAAAACAGCTGTCGAATACGTCGGCCTCGGCCATACGCACAAACATTATGAGATCGATAACTGGGCGTTCAATCCCGGCTCGATCGAGATCACCAATATCAGCGAATTTCGCGAGAATCGCGGGGCGTTCATTGTTGACGTAGATGCGCAGAACAATGTTAAGGCAACGCATTTGACCGATTATCATTTTCGCCCGTTCCAGCAATTGATCTTCAATGTTACAGGCTATGCCGACACAAAGATCGTGACGGAAGACATCCTCAAAATGATCGGGACCGAGGCTCGGGTCGCCGAGGCCGGCAAGCCTCAGCCGATAATCGAGATCTCGCTGCGGGGCCAATTGGGATTTCCGAATTCGCTGCTCGAAATGCAGAAAATACGTGACGAAACAAAATCGATGACCAACGCCCTGCACGTTCGCATCAAGAATCACTCGGTTCCCGCCGATTATCTTGAAACACCCGAAGAAACCGACGATGCCGGACGCGAACGCCTCGAGCGCCGAGTGATCGACGATCTTGTGATTCGTGATAACCGTTACAAAACGCGGGTCGAGGACATCGCTGACGCCGTCATTGGAGCCAAACGAATGGCCCTCAGCGATGATGAACCGGCGAAGATCGCGGAGTTCATCGGGATGAAAGCAGTCGGAGTGAAGGGGAGATGACGAGGTAGTAACGCCGAGGAAAAGGGATAATTAGGGAAATAGATCGATCTTTGTTTCAGATCTCCACTTCTCCATCTCTAAAATTATATGTCTGAGGTTTTAGAAAAAGTCGCCGGTATCAACCAACTTCCCATCTTTCCGCTGCCGCTCGTGATGCTGCCGAACGAGATATTACCGCTGCATATCTTTGAGGAGCGTTATCAACAGATGCTCAGGGATGTTGAAGCGACGAACAAGATGTTCGGTGTCGTGTTTTTTGAGCCGGTCGAGGATTTCGTAGACCGCCCCAAAACCGGAACGATCGGATGCGTTGCCGAGATCCGCGACACCGACATGTTAGAAGACGGGCGTGCAAACATCGTAACACTCGGCGTTGTTCGGTTTCGGGTGCTCGATTACATCGACGAGGGCGAGCCGTATCTTGTCGGCGAGGTCGAGTTTTTTGAGGACGACGAGGCTGACACCGTCGAGACCGATGGGCCGGCTGACGAAGTATTCGAACTATTTCAGCGGATCGCCAAAGCTGCGTTCAAAATGAGCGGCGGCCGCGGTAAATTGCCCGAAATTCACCGCGGAGACCCCGAGCAGTTGTCATTCCTGGTCACCGCAGCGTTCAATTTTGAGAACGAGCTGAAATACCGCCTTCTCGAAATGACCTCGACTTCCGAACGCCTCGAGAAGCTTCGCGAGATCCTGAAGAAAATGGTCGGCCAAATGGAAGAAAGCGGGATATCCACGCAGTGTCCAAAACGAACGGCCACAGCAAGAAAAAACTCGATCTTTAGTTCTGCAGGGCACCTCGAAAGAAATCGATCACACGCTGATCGTACGACTCGCTTTGTTCCAGCGAGGCGTTGATGATGCTGTAGCCGGATGGGCTGAGGTCTAATTTTTGTTCGATCTTATTGCTGCCGGCAAAGCACTTAGCAAGTTTGCCGGTCGATTCCTGGAAGACCTGAGCGTCGATGCCGGCGAGCAGCATTATTTTTCGATCTTCGATCGACCGGGCTGTTTCGCAAAAAGATTCGTGTTTGTAACAGCCGTCGAAGAAATAGAGGTAAGTGCCGAGGCGGGCAAATTTAGCCGTTATGTTGCTGGCAAAAGGGAAGCGGCGGCTGATCGCATCCTCGAGCAATTGATCGGATCTTTCGGGAACCGAATCGAGCGCGATGGCCTTGACGGTTTTGTCCTTCGCGGCCGTCGTCAGTGCCGAAAGCGAGCCTAATTCAACACCGTACAGCCCGATATCTTTGCCGACGAGTGTGATCTGATTCGCTGTTTTCAGTCCGCGAACGAACTCCACCGCAGCGGTGGCATCCTCGGTCTCGCAGCCGCCGAACGAACAGGTCTTCAGCTTTGGGTCGTTGCCATGTGCCCGCAGGTCGGGCATCAGGACGGTGAAGTTCGTCGATTCGTTGAGCTTGACGCCGAGATTCAGGACATACGAACGGTCCGCACCGTATTTGTGGAACAAGATGACAGCCGGAGCATTTTCGGCGCCGCGAAGCAGCCATCCGCGAGCACCTGAACCATCGCGGTTCGTCCAGCTTTCGTCCGTTATCTGGGCGGCTCGAGAGCTGAGCTGGCCGAATTTTTCCGGCGTTACGAGGTAGGCGGCTGTCTGCGGTCTGGCGGTCTTGTAGACCAGCCAAATTGAAAATCCTGCCACAGCGGCGACGATTATCAGTAAAACCGGAAACAGCAAACGGAAAATGCTTTTGAAAAGACGTGTCGAATTGGCCATAACGGGAATCGAAAGGTGAAACTTTGAATCAAAACAAGCGTGAGAGGAAACGAGGAAAGCCGAAACGGAAAAGGCTTTCGATATGACACCTTAGATGATAACATAAACTGCAGTTTTTCGATAGGATTTTTTAATGTTAAAACCGTTACAAATTTTGGTATTTTTCCTGTTAATATCGGTGCTTTGCGGTGCCGGATTTGCCCAGGGATCGACAATTATTCCGGCAATTCCGGGCTCGCAGATCTTCCCGCTTTCGCAAGTAAAAGAGGGGTTGAAGGGCACTGCCCGAACCGTCTTTCGCGGCACTGCTCCCGAGGAATTCGGCGTCGAGATCCTCGGCGTGATCCCCGGATCGATCGGGCCTCATCAGGACATGATCATCGGAAAATTGAGCGGCGAAAATGCGATGCGGACCTTCGTCTTTGCAGGCATGTCGGGTTCGCCCGTTTATATTGACGGCAAGATCGTCGGGGCCATCTCATACAGCTTTCCGTTCGCCAAAGAACCGATCTGCGGCATCACGCCGATCGAGCAAATGATATCGCTGTTTGAAAAAGGGCCCACGATCAAGGCGGCGGCAGCCGAGGCCCGAACGGTCTCGGTCGACGATCTGCGGGCCGATCGCTGGAGTGTGGGCCGCCTCGCGAGCATTGCCGTCGACCAACCGCTGATCTCCGGTATGTCGGCAAACTCGGCACTTGCGCAGGTCGCCGGTCAGAGGCTTCAGCGGATCGCGACACCGCTGACATTCGCCGGCGTGTCGCAATCGACACTAGATCTGTTCACGCCGGAATTGACACGGGCCGGCATAATGCCCGTTGCGGCGCTTGGCGGCGGATCGAAATTGGGAACAATAAAAAAAGCAGACGCGGCGACCCTGGTCGGCGGTACATCGGTCGTCGTACAACTCGCCCGCGGAGATATATCGATCGGTGCTGCCGGTACGGTGACGCTTCGCGACGGCGACAAGATCTATGCGTTTGGCCATCCGTTCTTCAGCCTTGGATCGACCGATCTGCCGATGAACGAATCACACGTTGTTACTGTGGTGCCGAATGCCAACAACTCGTTCAAGCTGGCCGTGCCGGACGCGATGGTCGGTTCGCTGACACAGGACCGGGCGACCGGGATATTTGGCAAGCTCGGCCAAACGCCTCGGATGATACCGGTCAAAATAAAGGTGACGAACAGCCGCGGCAGCGATCAAGAGATCAAGTTTGAATCTGCCGTTGACGATTTTCTGACACCTCTGATCATCAATATCGGAGTACAGAACACGATACAGGCTAACGAACGCGGTATTGGCGAAACGACCATTGAGGTTCAGGGCGAGATCAGCGTTCGCGGAGAAGGAAGCGTGAAAATTAGCCGCCGTTTTGCGGGTCAGCAGGCGTCGGCCTTTGCGTCGGCTTCGGCCTCGGCACCACTGGCCTCGCTCTTAAAGGCAAATTTTGAGGGTCTCGATATTACCTCCGTAAACCTGACCTTCAATATCACCGAAGGCAGCAAGACCGCCGCTCTTGAACGCCTTGCGGTTGACGCCCTTCAGGTGAAAGCCGGAGACGCTCTGAATTTTTCGGTCTTTGTTCGCAATGACGCCGGAAAGTTGATCGAGCAGCCTGTTTCAATCACGATTCCGAAAGACGCTCCGGCCGGGCCATTGTCGCTTGTGGTCGGTGACGGTAATTCGGTGCAGGAAAACGCGGCGATCAAGCAATTTGCACCAAAATCGGCGGCTGAGTTGATCGAGATCATCAATTCGCTGAAACGGCAGGATCGGTTGTACGCCATTCTTTACCGCACTTCGACCGGTGCCGTCGTCGGCGCGAGCGAAATGCCCAATCTGCCGCCGTCCGTCCTTGCTACGATGAATAACGACCGAACCGCCGGCGGTGCCAAGCCGACAACACAGAAAGTCATATTAGACCAAATATTGCCGGGGTCGGACCATATCGTTACCGGCTCGCAGACGATCGCGGTCGAGGTCATCAGATAAGATCTGAATTATCTAGGCAATTGAGGTCAACGGTAAGAATACCGTTGACCTTTTTGTTTTAATTTGGCAATCTAAAATGTGAATAACCTAAATAAAACGCTGCACGCGGCCCGTTTTGCAGCTGAAAAACACACCGGGCATTTTCGCAAAGGTTCGAGACGCGAACCATACATCAATCACCCGATCGAAGTCGCCAATCTGATCGCCAATGTCGGCATGATCGACGACGAGGACATCCTCTCGGCGGCGTTGCTGCATGACACGGTCGAGGATTGCGGCGTCACGGGCGACGAGATCAATGAAAAATTCGGCGAGACCGTCGCGGGCTATGTCCTCGAGGTCTCGGATGATAAATCTCTGCCAAAACACCGACGCAAACAGCTCCAGATCGAGCATGCTCCGCATCTGACTTACGGAGCTAAGGTGATCAAACTCGCCGACAAGATCAGCAATGTCCGCGACGTCATCGCCAGCCCGGCCGAAGATTGGGACAAGCAGCGGCGTCGAATACGTTCAGTGGGCAGTAAACGTAGTCGAGGGTTTGCGCGGAGCGAGCGACCAACTCGACGAACTCTTTGACGAGGTCGTCGCGTTGGCAAATGAAAAGCTGGATGAATTGGACTAGGTAGGCTGGGCGTCGCCCTCGATCCACTGTTCGCCGTCTCGGTAGACCTCTTTTTTCCAGATCGGGACGGTGCGCTTTAATTCTTTTATGAGCCATTCGCAGGCGGCAAAGGCCGCACGGCGGTGGGGAGACGCGACCGAGATGACGACGCTCGTTTCGCCGATCTCCAGCCGGCCGAGACGGTGAACGATGCCGACATTTGAGATCTCAAATTCGGCTTTGACGCGTTCGATCAGCTTTTCCATCTCCTTTAGGGCCATCGGTTCGTATGCTTCGTATTCGAGATATTCCGTCTCGCGAACCTCACCCGTTTCCTTGTCTTTTGTATATTTTCTTGCATAACCATCCAGCGTCACCGTCGCCCCGCACTCCGGCGGCACCACGCGGCGGGCAGCGCCGTTGATATCGATCGTTGAGGTTGTTAGCTCGAAAAAATCCATGAATTTAACAGTGATGAAGGAGATAAGTGGGATAATTTTTGATTTTTCCAAATCCCTTCCATCCTTTTTATCACTGTTCGTATTAACCGCCTGAAACTGCGGTAAATATTGCCAGCTCATCACCGTCGTTCAGTGTCTCGTCACCGGCTGCATATTGCTGATTAACAGAAAAATGGAGGCGGTGTTTTGCGAGCTGCGGGTGATCAATTATCAGCTTCTCAAAAATGTCAGTTGCCTTTGAATCGTGCGGCAACTCGACGGCGAGACGGCGTTGGCCGGTGATGTCGGCAGTGGCTCCGAAAAACAATACATGAACGATCATATCGGTGACACACTCTGTGCCGGACGCGTCTCTTCCTATTTTATCGCGCCTTCGATCGGGCTTGATGCGGAGGCGTACAATCGCTTGGGCATTCGGCCGGACAGATAGGCGAGGCGGCCTGCCTTGACGGCGTAGTTCATGGCGGTGGCCATTTGAGCAGCATCGCGGGCTTCGGCGATGGCGGTGTTCATTAATATCGCGTCGGCGCCGAGTTCCATCGCAATTGCCGCGTCGCTGGGCACGCCAACACCTGCGTCGACGATAATTATTGCGTCGGGCAATTGCTCACGCATTATTCGTAAATTTGATGGGTTTTGGACACCCATTCCAGAGCCTATCGGAGCGGCGAGGGGCATGACTGCCGGGCAGCCGGCGTCGAGCAGCTTTTTGGCCATGATAAGGTCGTCGGTGAAATACGGCAGGACGATGAAGCCCTCGTTCACAAGTATCTTCGCAGCCGCGAGTGTTTGCTCGTTGTCGGGCAGCAAAGTGATCGGATCGCCGATGACCTCCAGTTTTATCCAATCAGTTTCAAGAGCCTCGCGTGCCAAGCGAGCCGTGCGGATCGCGTGTTCGGCGTCGTAGCATCCTGCTGTGTTCGGCAGGATCTTCATTTTTGGGTCGAGGTGGTCGAGGAACGACTCGCTCGAGCCGTCAAGCGGCACACGGTTGACCGCGACCGTGACCATCTCGGCTCCCGAGGCAATATGTGCCGCCTTCATCTCGTCATACGAACGATATTTGCCCGTGCCGATGATGAGGCGTGAAGTGAATGTGGTATCTGCAAGTTGGAAACTTTCCGACATAAGAGAAATTTACCACATTGACGCCAGAAGAGGAGAAGTGGAGCGGAGGAGAAGGGGAGATTTGATGCTACCGTCTCCTTTTCTCCCCCACTCCTCTTCTCCTCTACTTCTTATCCTCCGCCGACAAAGTGGACGACCTCGATGCGGTCACCGTCGCGGACCGGCGTTTGAGCCCAATCGATGCGGCGGACGACATTACCGTTCAACTCGATCGCAACGCGTTGTTTAGGCAGTGAGAAATGTTCGAGGAGCAGGTCGAGCGTGGGCGTGTCGGAAATGGTTTTCGTTTCGCCGTTGAGTTTGATGCTGATCGAGGTCATTACGGAGATTTTCCGCTTTGGCGGACTCGAATACAAATCTGAGATATCAGATTTGAAATTTTGAAAGTCGACCGTGTGTTTGGCTCCAGTTTTCAGATCTAATCGATTTCAGCCCGGCGTGACGACGCGTCTTAGCTCGATCTCTTCGCCGTCAGACATGGCGCGGATCAGCAATGCCGCACGGCCGGCCTGGAAATGCGGCAGTTGGAGGTGGACGCTGGCGAGGCCGTTGTTGTCAGTTTTGGCGTGAAATATAACGGGACGGAAACTGGAACCGAGCACCTTGATCATTATCTGGGCACCGCCGATGACACGGCGGGCGGTTCCGCGGCAGAGCATGATGTTGACGGTTCGGCGGTCGCCGCCGGCGAATTTTGAATCTCCCAGAAGCTCGATACTCAGTTTGTCGTTGGTCGGACGCTCGACGCCTGAGAGTTCGCTGACCACCTCGACGGCAGCAGCGTCGATCTCGATGACGTCATCCTCGATTATCTGCACGTCTTCGAACAGAGGTGCGTCGGCAAAGAAATCTTCGGCCGTGAGTATCGGTTCATTAACGATCTCCGGCACGATCGACGGCGGAACGAACGCCGGTGCAGAATCGGGCAGCTGCTCGGTTCGGGCAAAGACTTCGACAGTGTCCGGAGGAGTGAATGTGGCTATTCGTTCGGTATCAGGCTTGTCCAGCGGCACCGGAGCGATCGGAATTGTTGACACACTTGGCGTCGCGGCGGCTGCTGCCGGAACAGCTTTGCGCGACATCGACTTCAGATCCTCGATTCGGCCTGCTTTTACGGCGGCACAGATGAGCTTGTGTTGGCGGTTGAGTCGGTCGGTGATAGCAGTTTCGTCAAAATTGCCCTCTGCGAGATCCTCGTAGCTGACACGTTTGCTCGCCAGGATCGTTCCGCCGTCATAGATCAGCGACACGATCAATTTAGAAGACAGTCCCTTGTCTTCGGTTTGAACGTGGTAAACGACACCGTCAAATTCAATATCTGTGTTAAAGCCAGAGATCACAATGCTAATTTTACCAATTAATGCGAGGAAAAGCGGCGGATTTGCGGCACACGCCGCCATATAAAAATTAACACACCGTTTTGATCACGGTCAACGAATAAATACGGGCATTTCGCGAATCGTCGCTTGGTCAACCGCCTTGACACTAATACAGTGTTAAATTACGATTTAGATTGTGCCAAAATTCTCAATCTAAGCAGTCGTGTGCAAGCCATATTTGCACCATTTTTTCGGTCAATTTAGTCAGTAATTAAGGTCGAGATGTCTGAATACAACGTTTTCGATTACGTTCCTATTGCGATCATGTTTTTGGTCGCTGCCGGATTTGGTGTGAGCCAGCTGCTCGTCACGCAGCTGATCGGTCCGCGCAAGAGAACCGCTACCAAGCTGATGCCGTACGAATGCGGCAAAGATCCCGTCGGGAACGCCCGGGACAAGTTCTCGATAAAGTTTTATGTGGTCGCGGTCATATTTTTGCTGTTCGACATCGAAGTCCTGTTCATGATCCCGTTTGCAGTTGCTTTCAAGAGCCTGATGGCGGATGAAAAGGCGTCCGGAATTTTGTACGGCACTATCGCATTTATTGAGATCCTGGTCTTTATCTCGACGCTGGTCGTCGGATATATCTACGTTTGGAAGAAAGGCGTTTTCGATTGGGGAATGCAGGCTCGAGCCGAAGCACGCGAAGAGGCGAAGCGTAACGCAAAACGCCGCCGCGACGACGCTGAATCGGGCATTAAGCTTGCCGCATAGCGAAAGTTTATTGAGTCGGCAGAGTGTTTTGAGTTCATTGAGGCAAGTTAAACCCTCTGATCTCAAGGAACTCGACAAACTCGACAAACTCAAAACACTCAAGAAACTAGTTTTATGGGTTTAGAAAATAATCTATTCGAATCGCTGCCGGACGTCGTCACCGTCAAACTTGACGCCGTTATCAACTGGGCACGGAAAAGCAGCATTTGGCCAGCAACGTTCGGGCTCGCTTGCTGCGCGATTGAAATGATGGGAACGGCATCGTCGCGGCAGGATATTTCGCGTTTTGGGGCAGAGACATTTCGTGCCAGCCCGCGTCAGGCAGATTGCATGATCGTATCGGGGCGCGTTTCGCGAAAGATGGCTCCGGTACTTCGCCGGATCTACGATCAGATGCCCGAACCCAAATGGGTCATTTCGATGGGTGCCTGTGCGACATCGGGCGGTGTTTTTGATAACTATGCGATCGTCCAGGGCGTCGACAAGATCGTCCCGGTCGATATTTATATCCCGGGATGCCCGCCGCGTCCCGAAATGCTGGTTCACGCGATCATGATGTTGCAGGACAAGATCATGAAAGAGTCGGTCAAGGACCGCCGCGACACATATGAGCCGGAATCGCGCGTCTCGATGGTCCCAGGAACACTGCCGGTGACAGAAGGCACCGCACTCGAACGCGAAATGGAAGCCGAGGTCGCATCGGGCGAAACATCGCGGCCGTATTCAGTGCCATCGAAGCACGAACGGCGCAGATCGTCGTAGCAGGATTTATGACTGAGAAACTCCACGAATATGTGGAAAAGATAAAGGCAAAGGACGCTGCTTGGGTAGTGTCTGTGGTCGAAGGGCACGGTGAGGTGACCGTTACGGTACCACGCGGGTCGGTCGTCGATGTTTGCGCTTTCTTGAAACGCGAGCATGATTTTGACATGCTCGCCGACCTCTGCGGGGCCGATCGCGGTCCCGAGGAAGACCCTCGGTTCGAGGTCAATTATCATCTGTTCTCGACGATCCATTACAGCCGCCTGCGTTTGAAGGTGCTGCTTGCGGACGACGAGCCGAATGTGCCGACGGTCTCCGGGCTGTGGAAGACGGCAAATTGGCACGAACGCGAAACATACGATCTCGTCGGCATCAAGTTTGACGGCCATCCGGACCTGCGGCGCATCTTGCTGCCTTCGGATTTTGACGGGCATGCACTGAGAAAAGATTATCCGCTGCGAGGCTATGAGCCTTACAGCCTAAACTGATTTTGGATTTTAGATTTCGGATTTTTTGATTGCTTTATGGCTTTCAGCTGATCCAAAATCGTAAATCCAAAATCCAAAATAGTTATGAGTACTACGGTACAAGATCTCCAACAATTTGATGTTCTCGACCGGCCGCTCGAGTCAGAGATGACACTGTCGATGGGGCCGCAGCATCCTTCGACCCACGGCGTCCTGCGTCTCGATCTCAAACTCGACGGCGAACTTGTCGTCGGCTGCATCCCCGACATCGGATATCTCCATACGGGAATGGAGAAGCTCTTCGAATACAAGAAATACCAGCAGGGTATCGTTATCACTGACCGGATGGATTATCTCAATCCGCTCGGAAACAACCTCGCTTATGTGATGGCGGCGGAAAAACTGCTCGATCTGGAAATTCCCGAACGTGCTCAGGTCATCCGCGTGCTGATGTGCGAACTTCAGCGTATCGCTTCGCACATGGTCTGGCTCGGAACGCACTGTCTCGATATCGGTGCCATGTCGGTCTTCTTTTACTGTTTCCGCCAACGCGAGAAGATCCTGAACCTGATCGAGGCCGCATCCGGCGGTCGAATGACGCCGAGCTATTTCCGCATCGGTGGCCTAATGATGGACCTGCCTGCCGGTTTTGAGAGCCGCTGCCGACAGTTCCTCGCAGATTTTCCGGCGGCGATGGACACGTTTGACACCCTCGTCACTGGCAACACGATCTGGATGAGCCGCACCAAGGGCATCGGCGTCATCGAACGCGACGAAGCGATCAACTGGGGCCTGACAGGTCCGTGCCTGCGAGGCAGCGGTGTCGAACTCGACCTCAGACGGCATAATCCGTACACAGGTTACGAGACATACGATTTTGATATTCCGGTCGAACAGGACGGCGACGTCTGGGCACGGTTCAAGGTCAGAATGCGTGAATGTCTCGAGTCGTACAAGATCGTCCGCCAGGCTCTAGACCGCCTGAAACTGGGACCGATCAAAGCCGACAGCCCAAAGATCGTGCTGCCCGATCGCGACGATATGCGAAAGCATATGGATTCGCTGATCCACCATTTTCTGATCGTCGCCGAGGGATTCAACGTTCCCGAAGGCGAGGTCTATCACGCCATCGAAGCGTCAAAAGGCGAGCTCGGCGTTTACATGAAATCGAACGGCGGCCCCAAACCCGAACGTGTCCATTTCCGCGGCCCCAGCTTCGTTAACCTTGCCGCTCTGCCCGTGATGAGCGAGGGTGAGATGGTCGCTGACGTTGTGGCGATCATTGGTAGTTTGGATATTGTGTTGGGTGAAATAGATAGGTAAATCATGGCAGCAGCAACACCAACAAGTTATACAGATAAGATCCTCGTCTCGGACGAAGTGGCTGAGTTTTCGGCTGCGGTCGTTGAGGAGATGAAGATGCACGTTGCGAAATATCCGGCCGAGCGGAGCCGTTCGGCTTTGATACCGCTATTGTTCGTAATCCAACGCGAACGCGGGTGGGTCGATAATCCGGGCGTCAATTTTCTTGCGAAGTTTTTGAATCTTGAGGTCACGGACGTCTGGGAAACGGCGACGTTTTACTCGATGTTCAATATGAGGCCCGTCGGGCGGCATCACATACAGATCTGCAAGACGCTGTCGTGCAAGATCATGGGCGAGCCCGAGATCACCGATCATATCTGCTCGAAACTAGGTATTCACCCCGGCGAGACGACCGAGGACGGTAAATACACCGTAACAATGGTCGAATGCCTCGGCAGTTGCGGCACCGCACCGATGATGCAGATCGGGTTTGATTATCACGAAGATCTGACGACTGAGAAGGTAGACAAGATCCTGGAGGCGTGCAAATAGTATGGAGATCAAAGCAATAGGCTGCGAGCCATTACAATTGAAGCTGATGCACGTCAAGGACGGGCATACACTCAAAGTGTATCGCGATCACGGCGGTTACAAAGCGCTTGAAAAGGCGCTCAAGATGGCTCCGGCGGATGTGATCGACGAGGTCAAGAAATCGGCGCTTCGCGGACGCGGCGGTGCGGGTTTTCCTACGGGAATGAAGTGGTCGTTCGTGCCGAAAGACTCGCCGAAGGTCAAATACGTCGTCTGCAACGCTGACGAATCCGAGCCCGGAACGTTCAAAGACCGTTATCTGATGGAACGCGACCCGCACGCCTTGCTCGAAGGTATGATCATCGCGGGCTGGGCTTTGGGTTCGACGACCGGATTCATCTACACACGCGGCGAATACAAATATCTTATCGACGTGATGGACGTCGCGATCGCCGAGGCACGTGAAGCCGGATTGCTCGGCAAAAACATTCTCGGTTCTGGTTTGGATATGGATATCCACACCCACACCGGTGCCGGAGCTTACATTTGCGGCGAAGAGACCGCTCTTCTGAGTTCGCTAGAGGGTCATCGCGGACATCCGCGTTTGAAGCCGCCTTTTCCTGCGGTCGAGGGCGTTTATGCTTCGCCGACCGTCGTCAATAATGTCGAGACGCTCACTGCCGTTCCGCAGATCATAAATATGGGCGGCGAGGCTTGGCAGAAGCTCGGCACCGAAAAGAGCGGCGGTACAAAACTTTGGTCCGTCAGCGGACACGTGAATAAACCCGGAGTTTACGAGCTTCCGATGGGCTATGCCGACATGGAAAAGTTCATCATGGAAGACTGCGGCGGGATCCGCGGCGGCAAAAAGCTCAAGGCCTGTATTCCGGGCGGTTCGAGCGTTTACATAATGAACGCCGGCCAGATCGTCGGCAAGAATGTGCCGATGGACTACGAAGGCCTCGTCGCGGCGGGCTCATCTGTCGGCTCGGGCGGATTTATCGTGATGGACGAGACGGTCGACATCGTCGAATCGACCAAGAATCTTACCGAATTCTACAAACACGAGTCCTGCGGCTGGTGTACGCCTTGCCGCGAAGGCACGGATTGGCTCGTCAAGATATTTAACCGCATTTCCGAGGGCAGCGGACGGCCCGAGGATGCCCAGTTGATGCTCGATATCTGCGACAACATCGAGGGTAAATCGTTCTGCCCGCTGGGCGACGCGGCAGCATGGCCGATACAGAGTGCGATCAAACAGTTTCCGGATGATTTTAAAAAGTGGCTGGTCGATAAGACCGCATCTAATGGTGTGACGGCCAATATATAATGAATTTGCTCAAAAAAATGCGAACACTCGGGGCACATGCCATATTCGGCGTGATGCTCTTGCTCGCGTTTTTTGCCGGTGTGCAATCGCAAACGCCGACGCCGACCGTGCCTCAGGGTAACGGCAGGACGCCCGTGATCATAATTCCCGGTTTAACTGGCTCTGAACTCGTCAATGAAAAAACCGGCGAGGTCGTTTGGTTCAAGGCCCCAAGATCTAAGGATGACGATCTCCGGTTGCCGATCTCCACAAATTTTGGCCGTAACCGCGACAATCTGTATCCCGGAGACATTTTGCGGAGCATTAAGTTCGGCATTTTCCCCAGGATCGACGTTTACGGCAGTTTGGTTGATTCATTTAAGAATTCTCAGGGTTATCACGAGGAATTTTGGGATACGCCGACCGCCAGGGGCGGGGAAAAAGCGATCTACGTTTTTCCATACGATTGGCGGCTCGACAATGTCGAAAACGCACGGATCCTGATCCGAAAGATCGTCGAACTCAAGGCCAAGCTCAAGCAGCCCGACCTGAAATTCAATGTCATCGGCCATTCGATGGGCGGCATCATCGCCCGCTATGCTGCGATGTACGGTGACGCCGATCTTCCGGCCGGGACCAAAAAGGCAGTTCCGACATGGGCCGGTGCCAAGCATTTCAACCGTGTTGTCCTGATGGGAACCCCGAGCGAGGGGTCGGCTTTGTCGCTAAGTGCGTTGATCAGCGGGCCGTCGATAGGCGGCCTCAACATCAACCTCCCGTTCGTCCAGAATCTCTCGAAGTATGATATTTTTACCATCCCTTCGAGCTATCAGCTTTTGCCGGCTCCCGGCACTTTTCAGGTTATCGACGAAGATCTGGAGCCGCTGAACATCGACATTTACGATCCGAAAGTTTGGACCAAATACGGTTGGAATGCGATCAATGACAAGGGATTTGCGAAACAGTTCAACGTCGCCGAACGTCGAAGTGCAACTGCATTTTTTGCAGGCATGCTCAAACGTGCCAAACATTTTCACGAAGCCCTTTCGGCGGGCACCGCGAACGGGGCACTAAAATTTGAGATCGTCGGTGCAGACTGCACCCCGACACTTGATACGGTGCTTGTCTACCGTGATGCTAAGTCGAATAAGTGGAAAACGCTGTTCAAGCCGGCAGGATTTACAAAGAACGGCGGTGAAAAGGTGTCGTCTGACGAGTTAAAGACCGTGATGTTGTCGCCGGGCGACGGGGTCGTGACGACCAGATCGCTCGAGACCGACACTCAGTCGAAAATCGCAAAAGTGCCGTCGCTGCTTAAGCCCGCGGCCAAAAAATTCATATGCGAAGAGCACAATAAGCTCGGAGCCAATACCGATGTGCAGACATATCTCATCGGACTTTTTAATGACTAAGTGAAATGGCGCCGCATGCGCCGATGATAAGGAGTCGAAAATGGGAAAAGGTGATAAACGATCGAGAAGAGGCAAGATCTTTGCCGGCAGCTTTGGCAAGACGCGACCGAAACGGAAAGGGAAGGCTGTAAAACCGGCGGAAGACAAGCCGGCGAAAGCGACCAAGAAGGCAAAATAGCGGCTCAAACAAATGAAATTTGACGAATCAAGGCTGAGCGGGCCACACGCCGAACTCGCAAAACTGGTCGGCGAATGGCAGGGCCCGACGAAAACCTGGTTCGAGCCCAATGTCGTGGCGGACGAATCGCCGATGACCGGCAGAATGACAGCGATACTCGGCGGTAGATTTGTCCTTCACGAGTATCAAGGTGAAATGCTGGGCAAACCGTTCGAGGGCGTGGCGATCTATGGATTTGACCTCGCGACTAAGAAATTTCAAGCGGCGTGGGTAGATAGTTTTCATATGTCCACGGCGATCATGCTTTCTGAAGGTGATCCAGGCGACAGGTTCTCGGTGAACGGATCGTATTATACGGGACCGGAAACGCCGCGTTGGGGCTGGCGGACCGAGATCGAGATTTTGGACGGCGATAATATCGTATTGACGGCATTTAACGTCTCGCCTGAGGGCGAAGAGGCTAAGGCGACCGAGACCAGATATACGCGAAAGAATTAATGTCAGAACAGATAAAAGTAACGATAAACGAGCAGGAATTTGACGTTGACGCCGGTGCGCGGCTGATCGACGTGTGCCGCGACAAAGGGTTTGGTGTTCCTTCGTTTTGCTATTACCACGACCTCGAGGTCCAGGCCTCTTGCCGTATGTGTTTGGTGCGGATCGACAAAATGCCCAAGCTGCAGACCTCGTGCACCATCAAATGTACTGACGGCATGGTCGTTACCACCGAGTCCGAAGAGGTAGAAAAGGCTCAGCGAGCGATGGGCGAATTCTTGCTGACCAATCATCCGCTCGATTGCCCCGTTTGCGACCGCGGCGGCGAATGCGAGCTGCAGGAGGTCATCTTCGACTGGGGAGATGTCGAACAGCGATTCAGCGAGAAGAAGAATGCCGACCCCGAAAAATATCTATCGCCGATCGTCGCCAACGACCCGCAGCGGTGCATCTTGTGCAAACGATGTACGCGTGTGTGCGATGAATGGATGGGCGAGGACGCGATCGAGGCAGGGAACCGCGGCGTTAATACCGTCATCGGTACATACGGCGGCTGGCTAAACTGTTCGCAATGCGGCAACTGCATCGAGGTTTGTCCGACGGGAACGCTGCTCGACGGCGTTTACCGCCACGAAACCCGGCCATGGGAACTCGAACAGACCGTCACGACCGACGTTTACGGCTCGGACGGTATGCAGCTTTCGATCGGTTCGCGTTCAGGCAGGGTCCATCGCATCGTCGCACGCGACCGTTACGTCAACGGCCTGAACGGCGAATTTCTCGATGTCAAGGCACGTTTTGCCCACGAATTCGTCAACCACGATGATCGCATAAAAACGCCGATGATCCGCTATTCGAAAGGCGGAAAGCTCATTCCGGCGACATGGGACGCGGCGATCAAATTTGCGGCTGACAAATTAAAGGAGCACGGCAAGAACGTCGGCGTCATTGCCAGTCCGAGGCTGACGAACGAAGCGATATTCACGCTCGCCCGTTTTGCGAAAGAAGCGGCCGGAAGCGATAATATCGCGGTCTCAGACGTGTCCGACCTCGCACCGGTATTTGAAAATCTAAGTGTCCCGCTCTGCACGCACAAGGAGATCCGCCACGCCAAAACGATCGTTCTGATCGGCGGCGAGCCCGAAGAAGAACAAAGCTATACTGCCAAACAGATCCGACAGGCCGTACGAAATGGCGGTGCGAAATTCATCTGCGTCAACGACACCCCGATCAACCTTTCGCGGCGTGCAATGCAGTTCATACATGTCAACTCAGGTTCTATCGATGCGTTTGCATTGGCGTTTGCGGACGGCGGAAGCAGTTCAATGGCAGCGGGCAAACTCGGGATCGACGCGAGCGAGATCGATGCCGTCCGAAAAACGATCAGCGAGACCGTCGGCGATCTGATCATCATGTTCGGATGCGAATTATCGGCTGAGGCTCAGGCTGCGATCGCGGCTTCGGCGTCAGGATTTGCGGCGGAAGATCGCCGAGTAACGCTTCATCCGCTGCCGAGATACAACAACTCTGTCGGTGCGAACGACATGACGCCGGGGCGGCGATCAGTTGATGACGTTGTTAAAAATTCAAAAGCATTGCTGATAGGCGGCAGCTTGCAGGACGCGGGCGTGCTTAGTGGAAAAGACTTTGTGGTCGTACAGGAGCTTTTCCAGACCGAGACGACCGATCACGCAGATGTGGTCTTTCCGGCGGCGAGTTTTGCTGAGGTCGACGGCACATTTACTAACAATGCGGGCAATGTACAGCGTGTCCGCAAGGCTATCGAGCCGGTTCATCAGTCGAAACCCGATTGGATGATAACGGCAATGATCGCACGCGAAATGGGAGCCGAAATTGCCCCGGACTGGTCGGCATCGTCGGTTTTCCGCAACCTCGCAGATGCGACGCCGGCGTACGAGGGCCTGCGTTATCCGGCATTGAAGGACGAATCGGAACCCGTCCAGGCGAAATATTCGGCGGCAGGCGGCGACGTTTCAGCTCACGTCAATGCCCTCAAGGCAAAGGTCGAAGCGATGGCCGATGTCGCGGAAAAAATTACAGACGTACCAAAGGTCGGCCACAAACTGCACCGTTTGACGACGATGACCAGCAAGACACGGCAGTTTCACCTGCTTGCTCACGGCAATCCAAAGCCGGCGAATCTACTGGTGTCGCCGCTTATCCAGTTCGGTCTGGATGGCGTGTCCAAGGAAGAAGGGTTGGCCGAGGCCGCCGCCGTAGGAGTGTCGGACCGATCCGCGCCCGGTAAATAGTTTTTGATATGGAATCTGCTTTAAAAATTGCATTTCCTTTTATTGTGATCGTGGTCGGGATAACCGCTGCGTTTGGCGGTGTGATGATGATCGTCGCCTATACCGTGCTTGCGGAGCGTAAAGTGCTCGGATGGATCCAGGGCCGAGTCGGGCCCAATCGCGTTGGCCCGTGGGGTCTTTTTCAGCCGTTCGCTGATCTGCTCAAGTTCATCTTCAAGGAAGATCTGACGCCGGATAAATCGACGAAGTTCGTATATTTTCTGGCTCCGTTGGTGGCACTAACTTGTGCATTGATGCCGATGGTCTTATATCCGTTCGGACCGACGATCAAGGATCCGCTGACGTGGGTTTCGCCTTACCTGATCTCGGCTGTTCAATGGATCCCGGCTGTCGGAGGTTCGCTTGTCGAAGCGGTCAACTGGCTCGTGCCGCAGGCGATGAATATGCCGCTCACCATCGCCCGGATCGACGTAGGAGTACTGTTTGTACTCGGGATCACGTCAGTCGGCGTTTACGGTATCGCACTAGCTGGTTGGTCATCGAACAGCAAATACAGCTTGATGGGCGGCCTTCGTTCGTCTGCCCAGATGATCAGCTACGAGCTCGCAATGGGAGCATCCGTCATTGGTGTCGTGATGCTGGCCGGAACTCTCGATCTCAACGGCATCATCAACGGTCAGATCAATTCGCCGTTCAAGTGGTATATCATCCCGCAGATCATCGGATTCTTTGTATTCCTGCTCGCGGCGTTTGCCGAGACCAACCGCGTGCCATTCGATCTGCCTGAGGCCGAGACCGAACTTGTTGCCGGTTTCCATACTGAATATTCGGCGCTCAAGTTCGCGCTGTTCTTTATGGCCGAGTACGTTAACATGTTCACGGTCTCAATGATGTGTACGGTGCTGTTCCTGGGCGGCTGGTACATTCCGGGCCTCGGCTGGCTCGCAACGGCGACCGGCCTCGAAGCGTGGATCGGATGGGGGACCGTCGGCTACGCCCTCATCAGCCATTTAGGGTTCATCGCGAAGATCTGTGGATTTTTGTTCTTGTATATCTGGATCCGCGGAACGCTGCCGCGATTCCGTTTTGATCAGCTGATGAATTTCGGCTGGAAGTTTTTGCTGCCCGTCGCGATCGCAAATGTGATCCTAACGATCGTGGTAGTTTTCTTTTTGAATCGGTAGGTTTTAATGCAGAGTTCGCAGTGGACGCAGGGTAGGAACTGCAATTCCATTGCATTTATCAATTGGTTTTCTCTGCGTTCTCAGCGGCCTCTGCGTTGAAAAAAGGTTCTTATGGTGGGAACGGTATTATTTTTTCTGTTTGCCGGCCTCGCGATCGCATGTGCGGTATCGATGGTCTATCACAAAAATCCGCTTTACAGCGCGATATCGCTGGTTGGCGTGTTTATCTCGCTGTCGTGCATTTATGTCACGCTGGCGGCGCCGTTCATTGCGGCGGTTCAGATACTGATCTATGCCGGGGCGATAATGGTCCTGGTCGTGTTTGTGATCATGCTCTTGAATCTGGACGACGACAAACCGCTCAACCGTTTGCGATACCTGTACGCACTAGGCGGCGGACTCGGAGTGATCTTGCTGGCACAGACGTTTTTTATCTTCTACGCAGTGATGAAGGCCCCGAACCATGCGGTCGATCCTGACACAACTGCAGGCAAGACAATGGATATCGGGCGTGCAATGTACAGCGAATATTTGCTGCCTGTCGAGATCGTCGGCGTACTGCTGATGATGGCGGTGATCGGATCGGTGATCTTGGCAAGGCGTCTGACGCAGCCGCAGCTCGAACTCGTGGTCGATCGTGAGTCGGAAAAGCATCACGATGCACAATAGGACGGATCTTGGATATCGAATTTTTGACTAATTAAGAAATGGAACCGAGTTTAGCCAGTTATTTGGCGTTATCAGGAATATTGTTCACGATCGGCACCGTCGGCGTTATTTTCAAACGCAACGCGATCGGGATGTTTATGTGTATCGAGCTGATGCTCAATGCGGTGAACCTGACCTTCGTGGCGTTCTCGCGTTATTACGCTGATACGACCGGGCAGCTTTTTGTCTTTATGGTAATGTCGGTGGCCGCCGCCGAAGCCGCCGTCGGCCTCGGCATCATCATCGCATTCTTCCGCAACAGCCGAAGTGTCGATGTCGATGACGCGAGTTTGATGAAGAATTAGTTTTATGAAACGGAATATCTCAATTCTTATCGGTCTTTGCTGTCTAATTGCGATAGGCGGAGATCGGGTTAATGGCCAAGCGAAGGCCGTCGATTTTAGCAGCATCAGCAGAGCGGAAATTGAACTGCTGCTTGCTGACGTTGCAGAAACAAATCCAAAGATCGTAAAACAACTTGCCGAAGATCCGGCAATGAAAACGAAGCAGATCGAAGATTTGAGAGAACTCCTCGCATTTGCCAGTCAAGCACTGCGTGACAGCCTGGCCGCAGATCCGATCAATAAGCAGGAGCTCGAAAACATTTATGCCGAGACCGTCGCCGTTAGTTACGATCGTGAGAAAAATAAAGGAAAGGCGGCGAAGCCGCCCTTCGGGTTTATTACCAAGGATCAGGTAAAGGCATATTGGGCAGAGAAAGAAACAGCCGGACAAAGATCTCACGAGGCTGAGTTTAACGATTTTTTGAATGCCAAGATCGCTCTCCTCAGGACAAGCTCTCCTGACATGAAAGATCGCGAGATCAGTAAGGTAGAAAAAGATCAGTCACGTGATGTTTTCGCTAAGATCCGTATCTACAAGGCCGAGTACGATCAGAAAGAGAAGGCCGGTACATTGCCGAAGCTATTTATTGACAAGACATATCTAAAGGTCAAGCTTCAACAGGCTCAGTTCCTGGCGCGGCTCTGCTCTGAAAAAATTGCAGAGCGGTCAAAAGCCACGGATGCAGACATATCAAAATATATAGCCGCACATCCGAATGATACGACGGCGAGCGAATTACCTGCTAGAGATTATGCGCGTAACAAAATAGAAGAAGATAATGAAAAAAGGCTGACTGCCGAGATCGTCGCTGCCAACAATATTCAGGTAGCTGACGATTTTACCGTGCCGGTGATGTCCCCGACGACAGTGAAAAAAGAGCCTGTTCCGTCGAAGCGGCCCGTAACGAAACGTCCTTAAGATTTTAGAATGACTGAAAATAACCTTTTAAGTCTAATTATTTTTGCCCCGCTTGCCGGTGCTTTGATCAATTGGTTGATCGGCGGGCGGCTGCGCAGCGAATTGTTCAGCAGTGTGGTCGCTTGCGGTGCGATCGTGGTCTCGATGGTCGTGGCGTTCATGATCGCGTTCGGCATCGGCACTCCGCACGCCGGAGCGTTGATCGACCCTCAGGGCAAGCCGATACTCGATCATTTGTGGACCTGGATACAGGTTGGCGGATTTCGCGCTGACTTCGGGCTCGGAATGGATGAACTGTCGGGCATTTATGCATGCTTTATCACTTTCGTCGGCCTGCTGATCCATATTTTTGCCGTCGGCTATATGAAGGGCGACAAAGGCTTTTACCGCTTTTTTCGCTTATCTCAACCTGTTCATGTTCTCGATGCTGACGCTCGTCCTGGCGGATAATTTCCTGCTGATGTTCGTCGGTTGGGAAGGCGTCGGCCTCTGCTCATACCTGCTCATTGGTTTTTACACCAAACGAAACGAAGCCCGCGAAGCCGCAAAGAAAGCCTTTGTCATGAACCGCATTGGCGACTGGGGCGTGCTGATGGGGATCTTTTTGATCTTCACGCTGACCGGGTCGATATCGTTCTTTGACAAGGTGGTTGACGGTGTACAGGTTCAGAGCGTCTTCACATTTGTCACGGAGCACATGGCGGCCGATCCGTTCACATGGGGAGCAATATTTACGGGCGGACTGACATCGGTGGCGGTGCTGCTGTTTATCGGTGCTACGGGTAAATCAGCTCAGATACCGCTGCTCACTTGGCTTCCCGACGCGATGGCCGGCCCGACGCCGGTTTCGGCACTTATCCACGCGGCGACGATGGTCACGGCCGGTGTTTATCTGGTCGTCCGTGCCAATGCGATCTATCAATTTGCCCCGACCGCGATGTGGATCGTTGCGGTGATCGGTGCGGCAACGGCGATATTTGCGGCCACGATCGCCATCGCCCAAAACGATATTAAGAAGGTCCTTGCCTATTCGACGGTCTCACAGCTCGGATTTATGTTCCTTGCGGCCGGCGTCGGAGCGTTTACGGTGGCGATCTTTCACGTGATGACGCACGCCTTTTTCAAAGCTCTCTTGTTCCTCGGTTCGGGCTCGGTCATTCACGGCATGCACCATGAACAGGACATGCGAAAGATGGGCAACCTGAAAAAGCACATGCCCATTACGTGCATCTCGATGGCGATGGGCTGGCTCGCGATCTGCGGCATACCGATCTGGGCAGGATTTTTCTCAAAGGACGAGATCCTGTACAAGACGTTCGCGGCAGATAGATATTTCCCGGCAGGTGTGTTCCCGGGCGAAGAATTCTTGTGGGGAATTGCAGCGATCACGGCCGTTCTGACCGCAGTCTATATGACCCGAATGATGGTCATGACATTCTGGGGGACTGAGCGTTTTCACGACGTTCTGCCTGAAGAAGCTCACGCCCATGCCGCCGCCGCCCACGACGAAGAGCACGATGCCGCCCACGACGACGCGGACGACGACGACGAGCATCATCACGCTCTGCCGGCCGGTTTCAAACCGCACGAATCGCCGTGGGTGATGACAGTGCCGCTGATCATATTGGCATTCCTCTCGACGGTCGGAGGTTTGATCGGCGTGCCGTACGCGATGAGTTCGCTGGTCGGTATCAAGGAAGCGAACGCGTTCGAACATGTGCTCGAGCCGGTCGTTGCCGAAAACAAAATGGAAACGGCGATCGCCGCAAAGGAAAATGCAAAGGCTCACGAACCTGCAGTGGTGCAAAAGGAAAGGCTGCTCGCCGGGCTTTCGGTCGTGATGGCGGTCTTTGGTATTGCGATCGGCTGGTTTGCGTTCCGCAGCAACCCGCTACGCAAGATGCCGAAGATACTCGAACAGAAATGGCGGCTCGACGAACTCTACAACGGCTATATTGTCGATCCGATCACAAGACTGTCCCGCGAGGGATTGTGGAAGGGGTTTGACCTCGGATTTATCGACGGCATCGTCAACGGCATCGGCGGTTTTGTGATGGAGATGGGCAATGTCGTCCGGGGACTTCAGGTCGGCTATGTCCGGAGCTACGCGGCCGTCATCGTCGTCGGAGCTTTGATAGTTGTTGGTTATTTTATTTACTACGGATTGAAATTGGTTAGTTAAAAGGTTCAGAGTGCAAGCTTTAGCTTGTCTCGACACTACGACAAGACAAGCTAAAGCTTGCACTCTGAACATTAAATATGGATTTTATTTACGACAATCTCTTAGCGATCCTGATCCTTCTGCCTGTAATTGGTGCGGTGCTGACGCTCGCACACCAGATGTTTTGGAAGCAGGAAGGCCAGATCAAATGGCTGACGCTTGGTTTTACGCTGGTAAACTTTGTGGTTTCGCTGCTGATGTTCGCAAAACCGGCCGCGGCCTCGGGCAGCTATATGTTCGAGATGAACGCTCCGTGGATACGGGCGATCAATACCAATTTTCACGTCGGCGTTGACGGGCTGAGCTTTTGGCTGTTGATCTTGACGACGTTCATCATGCCGATCGCTGTGATCTCGACATGGAATGCGGTCGAGAAGCGCGTGACGGCGTTTTACGTCTTTCTGCTGCTGCTCGAATCGGCGATGATCGGCGTCTTTGTGTCCTTGGATCTGCTTGTTTTCTATCTGTTTTTCGAAGCTTCGCTCATTCCGATGTTTTTCCTCATCGGCATTTGGGGCGGCGAGAACCGCATCTACGCAGCGGTCAAGTTCTTCATCTTTACCGCACTCGGCAGTTTGCTGATGTTGGTCGCGATCATCTCGCTGTACTTCATCTACGCCGATCAGACGGGCTTTGCCGGAACTTTCGATCTGGTGGCTATACAAAACGCGTTGAAGATCGGCACGATGAGTTTCAGCGGAGCAATGGCCGGAACAGGAACGCTGCTGTTCATGGCGTTCGCCTTGGCGTTTGCGATCAAGGTGCCGCTGTTCCCGTTCCACATGGCTGCCTGACGCACACACCGAGGCCCCGACGGCCGGTTCGGTGATACTTGCCGCAGTGCTGCTCAAAATGGGAACGTACGGATTGATGCGGTTCAATTTTGCCTTGTTCCCTGACCAGAGCCGCGAATGGGCGTGGCTGTTCATAACGCTCGCGATCGTCGGTATTATCTACGGAGCTCTCGTCGCGATGGTCCAGCCCGATGTAAAACGCCTCGTTGCGTATTCGTCGGTCGCCCACATGGGCTTCGTCATTTTAGGGATGTTCTCGTTCACTGAGGCCGGAATGCAGGGTGCCCTGTTCACGATGCTGGCCCACGGCGTTACGACCGGTGCGTTGTTCCTGCTCGTCGGATTCATCTACGAACGCCGTCATACGCGGGAGATCACGCAGTTCGGCGGGATTTCGAATGTGATGCCGATCTACGCGACCATTTTCGTTATCACGACGATGGCTTCGATCGGCCTTCCGTTCCTCAATGGATTCGTCGGCGAATTTCTGATCATGGTCGGAATGTTCAAATCGACCGTTCTCGGAGTGACGGCCGCCGTCAACTGGAACATCATCGCGACCATGGCGGCGGGAACCGGCGTCATCTTTGCAGCCGTTTATTTTGCTTTGGATGGTTCAGCGTGTGTTTTTCGGCAAGGTCACGAATGACAAAAACAAGTCACTCGCGGACCTCAGCTGGCGTGAGATCGGGCTGATGATACCGCTGATCGTGTTGATGGTCTATATGGGTGTATTCCCGAAACCGTTCCTGAGCCGCTCTGAAAGTGCGGTCAAGGCGATCGAAGCGAATGTGATGCATCAGGGCGGCGGCACGATCGACAAGGCCGATCTGGAACCGAAAGCGGCTCCGAAAGTAGAGACCGAAAAGGCGGGGCATTGATTTGAAAAGAACGTTCGCCATCTGTTTTGCGGCCTTGATGCTGTTTGCCCATGCAAACGCACAGACGTTTTACGGTACGACGGACCTGCAGACATTTCGCGACGGGCGCGACAAGGAGTTTCGCAACAAAGAGGAATCGCCGCTAAAGGCGGAGGACTTTGCGAAATTCAAAGGGCTGAACAATTATCCGTTCGACAAAGCGTTTCGCGTAACTGCGGTATTTGAACGGACGGCCGATGAGAAATATTTTCAGATGCCGACGTCGTCGGGAATTACTAAGAAGTTCGTCAAATACGGAGTTTTGACATTTGTGATCGGCGGCAAACAGCAGCGTCTGAGCGTCTATCAGACCGACGCCGAGACGCTCGCAAAGTTTCCGGAATATGCTGACCTGCTGTTCGTGCCGTTCAGAGATCCGACGAACCGGGTCGATACTTATGGCGGCGGACGGTACATTGACATTATGGAGCCAAAGGGCAAACCGGTTACGCTCGATCTTAATCTCGCGTACAATCCGAATTGTGCCTATGGCAGCGACAAATACAATTGCCCGATACCTCCAAAGGAGAACACATTAGAGGTTTCGATCACGGCGGGCGAAAGAAGATACATATATTCCGGCTATGACAAGACACATTAGCTTGGGGTATTGAGACCAAAATGAACACGTTTTTTCTATCAGAATTAGTTCCGCCGAATGCGAATTTAACGATCATTCTGCCTGAGATGATCGTCGCTATCGCGGGCGTCGTCGTAATGATCTACGACAGTTATTTTCCGAAGCAGCGTGCCGTTTCGGGCGTGATCGCATTGCTCGGCCTCGTTGCCTCGGGCGTCATGCTCGCAATGTCATGGGGCAGTGCGGCACCGGCAAATGCGTGGGGCGGCATGATCGCTCATGACAATCTGCGGCTAAGCTTCTCGTTCGTGTTCCTCTTTGTCTCGGCGATGACAGTGCTGATATCGACCGTTTGGGTCGAACGCGAGGACGTTCCGGCCGGCGAATATCGCACTGCTGCTGTTCGCCACATTCGGCATGATGATGATGTCAGCCGGCAATGATCTCGTTGTTATCTTCCTCGGCCTCGAAACGCTTTCGATCGCGACCTATGTAATGGCAGGATTGCGTAAGGCCGATCTGCGTTCCAACGAATCGGCGATGAAGTATTTCATCCTCGGTTCGTTCGCGTCTGCATTTTTGCTATACGGAATGGCACTTACATATGGTGCGACAGGCGAGACAAATCTGACGGCGATCGCGCAAAAAATGTCAGATCCGAACTTTCCCGCACTTCTTCTAATTGGTGCGGCGATGATGATCATCGGATTTGGATTTAAGATCGCGATGGCCCCTTTCCATGTCTGGACGCCGGACGTGTACGAAGGTGCCCCGACGCCGATCACCGGTTTCATGGCCGCCGGGCCAAAGGCGGCTGCCTTTGCATCTTTCATGCGTTTTTTGTTCTCGGTTTCCGTTGGTCGCGGGTGTTCAGGTCTCGGGCTATTTGCACACGACCTGGATCACGACCGTTGCGGTCCTCGCGATGCTCACCATAATCGTCGGTAATGTAGCCGCGATCATGCAGTCGAGCGTCAAACGCATGCTCGCCTATTCGTCGATCGCTCACGCAGGATATGCTCGTCGGATTTGTCGGTGCAGGCCTCTCAACGACCACCGAACAGCGTGATACCGCGATTGCCGCAGTTGCATTTTACATGCTGACGTATGCCGTGACGAACCTCGGAGCGTTTGCCATCGTCACGCTTCTCTCGCAAAAGAACGACCGCCGGACCGAGTTCGAAGATTACAATGGTATCGGTTTCCGATCGCCTGTCCTTGCATTTTCGCTCTCGCTTTTCATGCTCTCATTGCTGGGCATGCCGCTGACGGCCGGATTTATCGGCAAGGTCCTCGTTTTCCGTCCGGCACTTGAGGCGGGCAACACAATGGTCACTATCCTTGTCGTGGTCGCCGTTCTCGGCTCGGCCATTTCTGCTTACTACTATCTGCGGCTGATCGTTGTGATGTTTTTCAAGGACCGCACCTCCGATTGGCATACTCCCAAGATGGCGGCACCGCTGACCGCGGCATTGGTGATCACTGTGCTTGGTGTTTTTTACTTCGGCATTTTCGGCGACAGTGTGATCTCTAAATTTGCCCAGTCGCCGGCTGCAGGTATCGTCCGGGCCGAAAAGTAGTACCGCTCGATGGACGTCATTTCAGAGATCAAGCTAGGCCTTGCCGACGAGTGGCTTCCGGCTATATACGAAAACAAGGTTCGCCCCGGACGCACACGTTCGGTCCATATCGACGTGCCCGTTCGCGAGAACGCGGCCGAAATTCAATACACACTTCTCGAATCCGAACTTAAGGTCAGTAAGCGCCGATTCGCCTGCCCCGATCTGGCTGCGGCCCGTTACATGCGCATTTTTTGCGAGGATCGGATCGACGGATTTCGCACTGCCATACGACATCACCAGACCTCGCCGCTCGCGGATGAGCTCGAGACCGCGTGGCATCGGGCGTTGTTATTGTCCGAGGAAAAGTCGCAAACATTGTCTGAGAAAGCACGCAAACGGGCGCAATCAACTGGTCAAAGCGGATGAGAACCGAGATCGCCGCGATCGGTGCTGGCGATGTAATGCCGGCGTTCGATACGGCGACGAGGCAGCGTCGGAGTTAGACGATGCCGTATTACGACGACGATGGTAACGAGATCGACCCGACGGGAATTCCGGTCCCGCGGATGTGCTTGATGGGCGAAAAAAGGACGATCCGGACGAAGAGATCTTGTGCACCAACCGGCTCGATCAGGCGGACGAGCCGCATTTCAAGTGCGGGGCGTTCGTCAGCCTTTACGGAGCGTTGATTGATGATATAATCGAGTGATGCGCGTTTGGCGTAATGTGAATACGATCTCAGTGACCTATGTTTGATGCAGTGGCAAAGGCAACTGAATCTGAAAAGCTTCCGTTCCCGTACAATAAGAGCACTTTCTGCCGGTACGAGCCGATCGAGAAGAAGATCGACTTTGCCAAGGTCTTGATCGTCAACGACCTGCTGCGTTACGATTCGGATCTGTCCGATCTTGCCCGAAAGGACTGGAACGGGTCGACCGAGCAGCGGCTCGAATTCGAACGCCTTGTCTCGGGCATGGCCTGCAACAATATTGCAAAAAATGTTCTGCGTCTCGTCAAAAATCCCAAGACGATGACCGTTCATCTCTCAGAGATCGCTGATGCGGCAGAGAAGTTTCGCCCCGATGCGATCGTCATGAGCGGCACCTACGCCGATTTTGATTACTACAACCCCGAGCACATTGCGAGTTTTGCGGATTTTGTGAAAGAGACAAAGATCCCGATCCTCGCCATCTGTGGAGCTCATCAGTTGGTAGCGATCTCATTTGGAGCAAAGCTCAAGACGCTCGATGACCGCGAACTCGCCGATAAACGCACAGACCGCGTTGTCGAATATCAATATCGTTTCGTCAAGATCGTTGACAAGACCGACCCGATCTTTGAGGGCAATGACGACGACCGATCGGGCATCTGGCAGACTATACGACGCAGGACGATATCCTGCGAGTCTGGCAGAACCACGGCGTCCAGGTCGACGGCGTGCCCGGCGGATTCAAATTACTCGCGACATCATACCTCTGTAAAAACCAAATGATGGTCAGGAAAACCGACGATCAGCTCATCTACTGCGTACAATTTCACCTCGAGAAATCCTTCGAAGATTGGTCAAAGAACCGACCCGCTGGGAACACCAGAACGAAAGCCGCGACGGCCGTATCCTATTCGAGAATTTTCTGAAACTCGCTCTCGAACATCGAGCTGATTCCTGATCTGCTCTGACGATCAAAACGCAAGACATCCAACGTTAGGCGAACGCACCTCAGTTTTCAAAAGAAATGTCGAGGCCTGCGTCACCCTTCTTTCCCTTTAATCAGAGCCCCAACTTCTCTCGTTCTTTATTCTGGTCAACTATTAGCATCGCCGAGCGGTGCGGATCTTTTGTCATTTGCCGGTTTACGTTTTTAGGATTTCGATGAATAATTAGGAGATTTATTTTTCAGATCTCAGAAAAACACAAAAGGAGAAAATGATGAAAAAACTTTGACCTTATCGCTT
>JADJOS010000001.1:2612500-2841655 GCA_016713675.1 Acidobacteriota bacterium | reverse complement strand
CGGGTTCCAATTGCGATTCCAATGCCCGCGAGATCGCGACGCGGCCGGCTTCGGATTTTAGGCGGACATCGACACCATCCACCGTCAGGTCGAGGAGGACGTCGCAGCGGCCGGGGTGGGCGGACATGAGGATGTAGAGGTCTTCGAGATATTGCTCGGTGAGGCCGCGGGAAGGGAGCCGGACGGCGACCTGGACGAGATTTGCCGCGATGACATCGGCGAGAGGTTTGACGTCCTGGACGATGATCGTCAGCTCCTGGCCTTCGGCGGCCTCGACCTTGCCGTCGATGACGACCATCTCGTCGTCTTTGAGCAGCTCCTGATATTTGCCGAACGCCTCGGCCCAGACCAGGCATTTCGCACCGCCGCTGCGGTCTTCGAGCCGGAAGATGCAGAAGCGGTTGCCTTTTTTGCTGTACCGCACCTGCGTCCCCGTAATAAGCCCCGCCATCTTCACCATGTCCTGCGGGCTGGCACCCGAGAACTCCGCGATCGTCGGCACTCTCATCTCTTTTAGGCGCTCCGCAAACGTATCTATCGGATGAGCCGACAGATAAAAGCCGATCGCGGCCTTTTCGTTTTTAGAAAGCTCCGTCGCAGTCCACTCGGGAACGTCCGGCAGCTCGGCGTCCTCGACCGGCCCGCCGACGTCGCCGCCGAACAGGGCATTTTGCCCGCTCAGACGGTCTTCGGCAGCACGCTGGCCCTGTTTGAGCGAACTGTCGATCGCCGCGTTGAGCTTCGCCCGCCACGAAGCCGTAGTTTCGCCCGTCGTCATTATCGAGTCGAAAGCCCCGGCCGCGATCAGATTCTCAACGCCCTTTCGATTAACGCTGCCGGGCCCAAGCCGCGACACAAAATCGATCAGCGAAACGAACGGCCCGTCCGCCCTCGCCTTTACGATAGCCTCGACGCTCGTCGTGCCCATGCCTTTGATCGCACTCAGGCCAAACCGCACCGCGTCCGGCAGCGGCGTGAAGCCGAGGCCGCTCTCGTTTATATCCGGCGGGAGGAGTTCGAGGCCGAGGAAACGCAGTTCGGACGAATATTTGTAGACCTTGGCACTGTCGTCGGCTTCGTGCGAGAGGACCGAGGCGTAAAAATACGACGGATAATGCGCCTTGAGATAGCCCGTGCGGAACGCCAGCACGGCGTACGCGATACTGTGGCTGCGGTTAAAGCCGTAGTCCGCGAATTTGGACATCAGCTGGAAGATCTCGTTCGCCGTCTTTTTGTTGACGCCGTTCGCGACCGCTCCGCTGATAAACTGGTCGGTGTGCTTGGCCATCTCGGCGATGTTCTTTTTGCCCATCGCCCGCCGCATCAGATCGGCGTCGCCGAGGCTGTAACCGCCGAGCTTCTGCGCGATCTGCATGATCTGCTCTTGATAGACGAGCACGCCGAACGTCGGTTTGAGAAACTCTTCGACCTCGGGCACCCAATACTCGACCTCTTTGATCCCGCGGCGGCGATCCACAAACAGATCGATCATCCCGCCGTCGATCGGGCCCGGACGGTACAGGGCGTTGAGGGCGGAGAGGTCTTCGAGATTCTCGGGCTTCATCTTGCGGCAGATGTCCTGCATGCCGGAGGATTCGAACTGGAATATCGCGTCCGTGCGGCCGTCGGAGAAGAGCTTCATCGTCGCGGGATCGTCGGTCGGGATCTTGGTCCAATCGACAGTGATGCCGGTGCGGTTCTCAAGCTCCGTCAGGCAATCGCTGATGATCGTCAGCGTCGTCAGCCCGAGGAAATCCATCTTGAGCATCCCGACCTTTTCGAGATCGTTCATCGGATACTGGCTGGTGAGTTCCTCTTTGCCCGACATTGCGACCGGAACCAACTCGTGCAGCGGTTTCGGGCTGATAACCACGCCTGCCGCATGCACTGAAGTATGCCGCGCACAGCCCTCGACCTTGAGTGCGAGCTCGACCATCTCTTTGATCCGCGGGTCGTTGTCCATCGCGGCCTGCAGCTCGGGAACCTGCTTTATGGCGTCCGAGATACTGACGTTTCGTCCACGTATCGGCGGCGGCATCAGCTTCGCGATCTTTTCGACATCGCCGTACGGAACATTGAGAGCACGCCCGACATCCTTGATCGCGGCCTTCGAGGCCATTGTTCCGAAGGTTACGATCTGACAGACCGATTCACGTCCGTAAAGCTTCGTAACGTGATCAATAACGTCCCCACGCCCACGGATGCAGAAATCGATATCGATATCAGGCATCGAGATGCGTTCGGGGTTAAGAAACCGCTCGAACAGCAGCTCGTGCTGCAGTGGATCGACATCCGTGATCCGCATACAATACGCAGCCAGCGACCCCGCCGCCGAACCACGTCCCGGACCGACCGGAATATTCTGCTCGCGGGCATATTTAATAAAATCCCAGACGATCAGAAAGTAACCGGGAAAGCCCATCCTATTGATCGTCGAGATCTCGATCTGCAGTCGCTCTTCGTATTCTTCGATCGAATGCGTTAATGTTCCGGCAGTCTGCTGCGGCAACCATTCGGCCTCAAGTCGCTCTTTGAAACCTTCGCGCAGAACGTGTTCGAAATACTCGTCGCTCGACTTGTCTGCAAATTCGTCCGGAATAGGGAAATTCGGAAGCTGTCTGACATCGTCGCCCATTGGGATGACGAGGCTGCACATCTCCGTTATCTTGAGGGTATTGTTGAGAGATTCCGGCAGTTCGCCGCCGAAAATCTCCCACATTTCCTCCGCCGAACGCAGATATTTGTACGAATTCGCCTCAGTCTGCCCCGCCGCCGGTACGCTCCGCCCGTCGTTGATCGCGATCAAAGCCTCGCGGGCACGAGCGTCGCCGCGTTCGAGATAGTAAACGTCGTTGGTCGCGACGATCGGGAGCGACAATTCCTTCGACAGATCGACGATCTTGCGGTTCAATTCCATATCGCCGCCGCGATCCTGGATCTCAAGATAGAACCGTTCAGGCCCGAAAATATCGCTGAATTTCCCCGCGATCTCCGTCGCTTTCTTGTGATCGTCATTCGCGAGGTAGTGACCGACCGTTCCGTCAAGCCCGCCCGACAAAGCGATCAAACCTTTGCTTTTCTCGGCAAGGATATCCATGTCGATCCTCGGTCGATGGTAAAAGCCCTCTGTAAAGGCCTTCGAGGCGAGCCAGGCGAGATTCTGATAGCCTTCAAGATCGGTCGCGAGCAAAACAAGCCCGTAATACGCTCGTTCGCCCGCGGCAAGGGACGAGGACTGTTCACCACGGCTTCCAAGCGTCAGATGCGCGTCATATCCTATTATCGGCTTTATGCCCGCGTATTTCATGGCGTTGAAATACGAAACAGTGCCGTACATATTCCCAAGATCGGTCAACGCACACGCCGACATCTCGAGTTCGACGAGTTTCTTTGCCAAAGGCTTAAGTTGGACAGTGCTTTGCAAAAGGCTATAATCGGAATGCAAATGCAGATGCACAAAGTCTTGGGCCTTGGCTGGTTTTTGGTCTGATTCTTGCGGCATTTATGAAGAAAGTTTATCTCGAAACCTACGGCTGTCAAATGAACGTTTCCGATTCGGAACGCGTCGCGACGGCGCTTGGACGAGACGGTTTTGAGATGACTGTTGACGAACTATCCGCGGATGTCATTCTGTTAAATACGTGCTCCGTTCGCGAAAAGGCCGAACACAAATTATACAGCCGCGTCGGCCGCATCCGCCACGTCGACAGGCCGAAACCTGTCATCGGCGTCATGGGCTGCGTCGCTCAGCTAGAAGGCGAAACGCTGTTCAACAAGATCGAGGGCGTCGATTTTGTCCTCGGAACACGGGCAGTCGGCCGCGTCGCCGACGTAATAAGCCGCGTTTACCACGGCGAAGAGGGAATTGTCGACCTTGGCGAGAGGGAAGTTGACTATGACTGGACAGTTGCTGACACGCACAGACATTCGCCATATGTCGCGTTTTTACCAATTATTGAGGGCTGTAACAAGTTTTGCACCTATTGCATCGTCCCATTCTCACGCGGCCGCGAACGTAGCTTTCCCGCATCGGACATTGTCCGACAGGTCCTCGAAATGCGTCGAAACGGCGTCAAAGAAGTACATTTGATCGGCCAAAACGTCAATAGTTACAGGCCTGAGACCGATTCGGGACTCGAAGGATTTGCAGGGAAGTCGGCGTTCTCGCGTCTTTTGCGAGCAGTCGCCGCTACAGGCATCGAGCGGATAAAATTTAACACCTCATTTCCCCGCGATTTTAACGACGACATTGTCGATGCGATTGAAACGCATGAAAATCTTTGTAATTGGGTCCATTTGCCTGTGCAATCCGGCAGCAACCGCATACTTTCGGCAATGAAACGCGGCCACACCATCGAACGGTATTTCAAACAGATCGACCGCTTAAAGTCGTCGAATCGTGATATCGCTCTCACGACAGACATTATCGTTGGCTTTCCTGGCGAGGCCGAATCGGATTTTCTGGATTCGGTTAAGATGGTCGAGTACTGCGGCTTTGATATGGCATACATTTTCAAATACTCGCCGCGTCCCGGGACCCCGGCTTTTGAAATGAAAGATGATGTGTCTCCGGCAGAAAAGACGCTACGATTTCTCGAACTCGAGCGAGCCCAGAAGTCTAGTCAAAACAACGCTTTACAGCGATATATTAATCAGGTGCTTAAAGTGTTAGTTGAGGTCGGCTCGAGCCGCTCGGCCACTGGTCTGACCGGACATTCGACCTGCCACAAGGTCGTTAATTTTGAAGGCTCGCGGGACACGTTAGGCAAGATCGTCGATGTTAAGATCACAGAAATTAAGTCAAACTCCCTGTTTGGAGTAATTCAATAAAAATGGAAATAGATCCAACCCTAGTCGAAGTAAAGATCGGAGCTCTGATAATGGACCCGAATACCAATACGCCCATCGTCGTGCTTAAAGGCGTCGAATCCGAGACAGTTTTACCGATCTGGGTCGGAGCCTTTGAGGCTAATGCGATCGCGCTTGAGATCGAAAAGGTCGTCCCTCAGCGACCGATGACTCACGATCTATTGAGGAATGTGATCATCGAATGCCGCTTGTCGGCGTCGAGGGTTATCATCACTGATCTCCATGAAAACACATTCTATGCACGCATCCAGTTGACTGACCAGAACGACGATCTCGTCTCATTTGATGCTCGGCCTTCGGATGCTATCGCTCTTGCATTGCGTCTTGATTGCCCGATCTATGTAGAGCAGAAAGTCATAGACCTATCGGCGTCGACGACGCCTTCCGAACCCGTGGGTGATGAAGATCTTTCTCCTGTTGAGGATTGGCCGGAATTGATCGGCTGAGAAGGCCCGGAAAGCTGTACATAATCTCTATTATCGGACGCACTTTATCTGTGGCAATGAAAATGAGGGTTAGAGCCCCTCTCTCCAACTTATGATTCATACGTTGACACTATTGCCGCAAAGGGCTACAATCGTCGTTTTGTTATCTGACTAGGATATCAGTCTACAGAAGCCAATATTATTATAAGGAGTTACGTAAACCATTGAGTAACGGAAATTATTTATTTACATCGGAATCGGTTACAGAAGGCCATCCGGACAAAATTGCCGATCATGTATCTGACGCGATCCTTGATGCGATCTTGGAGCAAGACCCGAACGCCCGTGTTGCGTGCGAAACGCTGGTCACCACTGGTCTGGCTGTCGTTGCCGGTGAGATCACGACAACGGCAAAGGTCAATTATAAGCAGATCATTCGAGAGACGATCGAGGAAATTGGGTATAACGATGCAGAATTTGGATATGATTCGAATACCTGCAGCGTTATTGATGCGATCGGAACACAATCACCCGACATTTCGCAAGGCGTTGATACTGGTGGAGCTGGGGACCAAGGTCTCATGTTTGGTTTTGCCTGTAATGAAACCCCTGAATTAATGCCGATGCCGATCCAGATGGCCCACAATCTGACGCGCCAGCTTTCGAAAGTTCGGCGAGATGGGACAATTCCCTATCTTCGTCCGGATGGAAAATCGCAGGTATCGATCGAGTATCGCGACGGCAAACCGTTTCGTGTCGAGGCGGTTGTGATCTCATCGCAGACTGCGGATCTCGACATCGAAGACATCCGTGCGGATATCATGGAGCACGTGATCAAACCTGTGATCCCAGCAGACATGATCGACGACAACACGAAATACCATATCAATCCGACCGGCAAATTCGTGATCGGCGGGCCAATGGGCGATGCCGGCGTCACCGGACGTAAGATCATTGTCGATACCTACGGCGGATATGCTCCGCACGGCGGCGGTGCATTTTCGGGCAAAGATCCCACAAAGGTCGACCGTTCAGCAGCATATATGGCTCGCTATATTGCCAAGAATGTTGTAGCTGCGGGCCTGGCAGACAAATGTACCGTTCAGCTCGCATACGCTATCGGCGTCGCCGAACCGGTCTCGGTCCTTATCGACACACACGGCACGGGCACGATCGATGACGAACGTATATCGGACATCGTTCGCGAGAATTTCACGTTGACCCCGAAAGCGATCATCGAGACATTGGATCTTCGTCGCCCGATCTACAAAATGACGGCGCGATTTGGCCATTTTGGCCGAACCAACGACGAATTTTCATGGGAAAAGACCGATAAGGCAGAAGATCTGAGGATCTCGGCCGAGAATCATAGAGGTATTGGAACAAATGGCTAACGCAGGAACATCAATGGAATACGACATCAAGGACATCAACCTTGCCCCGCAAGGTAAACAGCGCATTGAGTGGGCGGACCGCGAAATGCCTGTTCTTCGCCTCATTCGCGAACGATTTGAAGCTGAAAAACCGCTGGTCGGCGTAAAGCTTATCGCATGTGCCCACATTACGACGGAGACCGCTAACTTGGCCCGTACATTGCAGGCAGGTGGAGCAGAATCGCTGTTGATCGCTTCGAACCCGCTTTCGACGCAGGACGATGTCGCGGCTTCCCTTGTGGCTGACTGGGGCATCCCGGTCATGGCACACAAGGGCGAATCGACCGAGACTTACGTCCGACACGTAAAAGCTGCACTTGATACGAATCCGAACCTCATCATCGATGACGGATCGGACGTCGTAGCGACAATGATCAAGGAAAAGCCTGAGTTGATCGGCAATCTGATCGGTACAACGGAAGAGACGACTACCGGAATTGTCCGCCTTCAGGCGATGGTCAAGGCCGGAGTGCTCACCTTCCCTTCGATCGCGGTCAACGACGCTCAGACCAAGCATTTCTTCGATAACCGTTACGGAACGGGCCAATCGACACTTGACGGCATCATTCGTGCAACCAACATCCTGCTCGCCGGCAAAACGCTCGTCGTGGTTGGCTACGGCTGGTGCGGCAAGGGCGTCGCAATGCGTGCACGCGGTATGGGCGCGAATGTCGTCGTCACCGAGATCGATCCGATCAAGGCGATCGAGGCAGTTATGGACGGTATGCGTGTGATGCCGATGAAGGAAGCGGCGAAGGTCGGCGATTTCTTCGTCACGGTCACAGGAAACCGCCATGTCATTGACGCAGAACACTTTGCGGTGATGAAGGACGGTGCGATCGTCTGCAACAGCGGCCACTTTGACCTCGAACTCAACCTCGACGCTCTGCGTGATATGTCGGCCGAGGCCGTCAAACGCCGCCCGTTCGTCGAAGAGTACATCACACATCAGGGCAAGAGCGTGATCGTTCTCGGCGAAGGCCGTCTGATCAACCTCGCGGCTGCCGAAGGCCACCCGGCATCGGTAATGGATATGTCATTCGCCAACCAGGCGTTGTCAGCCGAGTTTTTGGTCAAAAACCACGGAAAACTCGCCGCCGGCGTTCATATCCTGCCTAAGGAAGTCGATCAGGAGATCGCTTCGCTCAAACTCCGTGCAATGGGCGTCAATATCGACGAACTCACACCGGAAATGCTCGAATACATGGGCAGCTGGGAAACCGGAACGTAATTCAGTGTAAAACTGAAAGTGAAAAGTTAAAGATAAAGAAAAGGCCCGGCGGAAACGTCGGGTCATTTTTTTTGTAAAAGCAAGAAACTTAAAGCGGCATTGGACACGTTCGAATTAACACTACGATAAACTTCCGTTCTTTCTATTGTTTCGAACGACGGCCTAAAGGATCCGGAAGAAATTGGCGAAGTGAGAAACACCCCTTGAGCCGAAGCGGCTTCCACCCCGTCTTTGCAAAGAGTGGAGCCTAAGAGTCTAAGTACGAACTCTTGATAGAAGATAAACTCCAAGCATTGAAAACAAAAGCAGCGGGGACCAGACGGCGGTGAATGGGGAGAGGCTGCCGGCTTCGCCGAATTGGGCGAAGAGGCTGGTGGTGCCCATGAAGAGAAGCCAGAGGCCGACGGCGTAGCCGATGGTGACGACCTTGCCCTTTCGGCTGAGTGAAAGTGCGAACGGCGCGGTGAAGAGGGCGATGATGAGCGGGAGAACCCAAGTCGTGTAGCGTTTTTGGATCGTGACGGCAAAGCTGCGGCGTTCGACCTCGGATCCGGAATTTTCGAGTCGTTGTTTCAATTCTTCGGCGTTGAGATGGCTCGGCTTCCCTTTTATCTGGTTGAACGGATCAAACTCCTCTGCCAATTCCCCGCCTTCGAGCGCTTCGGTGCGAATACTGCCTTCGCGTAGAGTAACTTTCTCGACCTGCCCGGTGAAGTTCAGTTTTCCTTTTTCCCACCCGGCACGAGATGTGCGGTACACGGTTTGCAATTCCTGCCCGTTTGTTGAAAATTCCAATACGGTCATATCCAAACCGCACGATCCTGAGCAACCGAGATGCGTTTCGTTATCAGACGCAGGAGTAATATCCGAAACAGGCTGCTTGAAAGAATAGATCCTCTCGCCCCTGGCGACCCAGACCCTTCCCGATCTATCGACAGGAACTCCGCCTTTTCGTATCTGCTCACGTACCGCATCCTGAATTTGATTTGCCCGCGGCGTCAATCTCTCCTGTACCTGCCAGTTAACCGCCCCTAATATCGCCATCAATATAAAACACGGTAAGAGCAGCCGATAGACGCTCTGCCCTGCCGAGGTCCAGGTGACTATCTCGTTTTGACGCGATTTGATTATGTACGTGGCAAGCGTAGCCACCATCGCCGCCGACGGAGCGATCTGCAAATATATGAATGGCAATAGAAAGAAAAGGTATTTCCCCAGCAGCACGATACCGCCGTCGATCACGCCGGCGAATTTCCACAGTTCGAATGCTGTAAAAATGATGAATACGACGGCGAGAAAACTAACTGTCAATACGAAATACTTGACCAGATTTACAATCAGGTCCAGATCGCGAATGCCGGTCGTAAGGTCGACCAGTCTATTCGGCCCCTGTACTCCGATCGTCGCCGCTTGTAATTTTTGCAACGCGGCCTTCAGTTGGTCGAAGATCGCCGAATTCAACGCGGAATGCCGCGAATATGACAGCCAAACTATCGCGATCGCACTGGCAATGACCGGTATAAGGCCGGCGACCGGAACGCTGATACTGCCGGTTCTCGCGAGCTGCTCGCCGGCAAACGTCAGCAAGTAATATGTGACCAGCCCGATAAACGCCAGGACGATCCCGAATCCGCGGCCGCCTCGGCCGAAACTCAGGATCATCATTGTGCCAAGCAGACAAAATATGAACGGCGTGATCGACAGTGTTATCCGACGCTGCCAGATTATTTCGGCCTCGATCCGTTCCTTCCCTTCGCTGGCATTGGCGAACTCGGATAATTGTGACAGGCCGAGTTCTTCCGGGGCCGTGCTTCCGCCGGTAAGACGATTTATCAGGTCGCTGCGGCTTGTCTTAACCGCGAGCCGCACTTCGCCGATGCTTTCTGTGACGTATTTGCCCTGATCGGGCAGTTGCGGCATCGTCGTGACCGTCGCATTTTCGAGGACCAGTTCCGTTTTCTGATCCGTCACGTCGATACGGCCGTTGCCTGACGTTATCAGACGCACACTTGGCCGGTTCGCGTCTTCGCTAAAGATGAAGATATTCTGCCATTTGCCTGTCGTCAGGTCGCCGCTTTTGACATAGATCGTAGCCCCGGCGATCTCGGTGTTAAATACTCCGGGCTCGATCGGCGATTCGAGTTTTTTGATCGCGGTCTGCAGGGCAACGCTTCGTACCAAAGCCGCGGCCAGCGGCACGCCCTTTAGATTGACCACAAACGCAAACGCCGACAACAGAACACCGACCACCATGATCGGGATCGCGATCTGAAAATTGCTGACACCCGCGACCCTGACCGACACCAGTTCACTGTCGCCCTGCATTTTTGACAGGCCGATGATCGTTCCGACCAGCATCGCCATTGGGCACGTGAATGCGATCACGCTCGGGACAAGTGCGATCGTTAGCTGCCAAATGAGATTCGCAGGGATATTAACGCTGAAGAAAATGTCGGAGAACTTGCTTGCCTGCTGAATGAACAGGATCACGCTCAGCAGCAGCCACGAGAATGCGAAATACGGCAGGATCGCACCGACGAGGTATTTTGAGATGAGCCAACCTATCCGTTTCATTGCCTTGCTAGTTACCTATTCCGAGCGACACCTCGCCGCGGATCTCATGGCCGACCGAATGTGAAATGATGCGTTTGAATATGGTGGAAAGTGCCGTCAATCGCTCGGCATCGCCGCCCGCAAACTCAACAAACGCCGTCGGCGAGAGCTTTCGAGCCGACGCAAACATTCCCCGATGCCCCGAATCAAGCACGCGCGAGCCCGTCGGCCGTCGGCAAACAGAACATATCAGATGAAAATTGGAGCGAACCTCAGCAGTCTCGCTGTCTTCGATCACGCGGCGGCATTGGTCGCAGTGATCCCAATCGGGCATGAAACCTGCGAGCCTGAGTATCCAGGATTCAAAGTAAACACTGATCGCGAGATAACTGGCAACGTCCTCGGCTGCAGCTTTTATACTGGCCCGGACCATGCGGTAGAGATTCTCGTTCGGATCGTTCGGCGGCGAGAACGTTATCAGCAGATCGGAAAGGTACGAGAACTTTTGCAGAAAATCCGGATTGCTCGCCGCCGCAAAAAAGGATTCGACGAGGTCAATGTTCTGGATCGAAACAAGTTCTACCGCCTCTTTTTCAAAATACGTCGCCCGCACGATCGAGAACGGCTCGAGCCCGCTGCCGAATCGGCTTTTGAGACGCTTGACGCCTTTGGCGACCCCGCGCACGACGCCGTGATCGTGCGTTAAGAGTACGACGATCTTATCCGCATCGGCCAGGTTGTGGGTCTTAAGCACGATGCTCTCGGTCTCGATCAGTGACATCGGTTTACCATGGAATGAAATAGAGGATCCACGCGAGTACCAGACTAACTACCACGAACTGAAGGAACGATTTCGCCCCGTAGATGACGCGTTCGCGAGGCGTGCCGGCGGCGAAAACGCCGAAAACGACTGATACGAACAGAGCAAAACCGACGAGATACAGAAAATGTGTCATTTCTTCCTCCCGTAAGCGATATCAGCGGAATCCATGACTGCGAGATAGTTAAGCAGTCCCGCGACCTCGAGGAACCGTCCGCCGTATTCGAATGTGGACAACGCCGCAACGTTCGGTGCCGGTGTCGCAGCGATAAAATAGCTGATCAAAGCACCGAGTCCGTTGCCGAACTTCGCGAAAACATTGAGCAGATACAATAAAAAGCCGTCCTTGAACTCAAATCCGGGATAATGTGCTCCGCCGCTTAATATGGCGATAATGAACATCAGCCAGATCACCGCCGCAATTATGATCCCGCGGACAAGACGGCCCTGCATCATATGCCCGACGCCCGGCAGGAACCACGAGATCACTCCAATAACTATCGGATTGTCCATAAAATTCTATTCAGATGTTCCGTTCCACCTCACACACACGCACGCAAAAATGTCTCAAACAGCTTCCCTGACAAACGATCATCGGCCCACGATAGTTCGGGGTGCCATTGCACGCCGACGACGAATCTGCCGTCGCGTGTGTCCTCGATGCATTCGACGATGCCGTCGGACGCACGGGCGGTCGCTTTCAGATCATTACCCAGACGCCCGACGGCCTGATGATGGTGCGAGTTTACGCGAACATTCCCGTTCCCCGCCGACATCTGCCCGAGCAAACTGCCTTCCTCAACAACAATATGGTGCGAATTCCTCGCCCTTGGGACGCCTTGCTGGTGTTTTATGTGGCCGTCGACCTGCGATTCGATGTCCTGTATCAACGAACCGCCGCGCGAAACATTCAACGCCTGCATCCCAAAACAGATCGCGAACAAAGGTAGGCCGCGTTTTTCTACTTCAGCGAGAACTAAAAGGTCCGTCTCGTCCTTTTCCGTCACAACCGAACCCAAATTCGCGTGCGGTTGTTCGCCGAAATAATGCGGATCGATGTCCGAGTCCGATCCGGGCAATAATATACCGTCGAGATCGTCGAGGACGCCGTTGATATAGCCTTCTTTCGGGATCAGATTGATCAGAACCGGCACGCCGCCGTGGGCTTCGACGGCGTCGGAATAGTCCCGCCCCAGATAAAACCGCCGCGTCTCGATCTCAAGCCTTGTTGTAATACCGATCCTCGGTCGTTTCGCCATAAAAATGCTGAAGCCCGCACCGTAGAAAGGGCGTTCATTCGTAACGGCTATTATTGCAATTTGAGCATTTGAAATCAAAGCCGTATCCTAGTCTTGGCAGAAGCCCGCACGGTAGTAAGGGCGTTTCGCGAACCTTAACAGCAAATTCGCCACAGATGAATACAAATGAACACAGATAAGAAGACAAAAGACTTTCTATCCGTGTTTATCTGTGTGGTAAAAATCCTATATGAAGATACGATCAACAACGGTCCTGCTCGTCAAGCGTGACGGCAAGACGGCGATGGCGGCGGATGGGCAGGTGACTTTGGGCGATACTGTTATCAAAGGCACGGCGAAGAAAATACGCCGGATCTCGGGCGGCAAGATCATCGCGGGGTTTGCGGGCTCGACAGCGGACGCGTTTTCGCTGTTGGGGCGGTTCGAGCAGAAGCTGGAGCAGCATCAGGGGCAATTGGAACGCGCGGCGTTCGAGCTGAGCAAAGACTGGCGCACCGACAAATACCTACGCAATCTCGAAGCCCTGCTCATCGTCGCCGACGCCACCGACGCCTTCCTCATCTCCGGCAAAGGCGACGTCATCGCCTCCGACGACGGCCTCCTCTCCGTCGGCTCCGGCAGCATGTACGCCCTCGCCTCGGCCCGTGCCCTGCTAAAACACACGCAGCTAACCGCCAAAGAGATCGCCGAAGAAAGTTTGCGAATCGCCGCCGACATCTGCATCTACACCAATAACAATATTATTGTCGAAGAGATCTAACGCCCTACTTTATCCACAAGTGTTCAAGAAAATTGCCCGCCTAAATTTCCGAATTTCTTTGCGCCGTTCGCACTTGTTCGGAAAGCGAAAATGGTCGTGGCGGTGGTTGGGTTTTTATTTAATGGTATTGTAGTCTCTAAAATTGCTCATTAGTGGAGATTATGAAGTACATTAACAGACAAATAGCACGGGCTGGCGGCGTGGTCGTGGCGGGCTTTGTGATGGCTTTGTTGGCACAGGGTTCGTTTGCACAGGTGAACATCTCGCGCGGCAGCAGGGCTTCGTACCGATTGCCGGCGAATATATTCGTCGATAAACGGATCGAGACCGGTGATCTCGCTCCGCAGACCGCAAGCTTTACCGAGGATTTCGCGGCCGTACCGACGGTCGGCTGGAATTATCAAAATCTCAGTACGCCGATCGGCCTCATTCCCAATTGGATCCAGGGTGACTCGTCGGTCTTCCCGGCACAAGCAGGGGCAGGGACCGCCTATGCCGGGGCTAGTTTTAACAGCGTCGCGGGTGCCAATACGATCAGCAACTGGATGTTCGCACCGGAAATATTGTTCCGAAACGGCGACGTGATCAGATTCTGGACGAGAAAGGCAGCTCCCGCTCCGACCGACTTCCCCGACAGAATGCAGGTGCGGTTGTCGCTAAACGGCAACAGCGTGAACGCCGGTGCCACCAACACCTCAGTCGGCGATTTTACGACGCTTTTGCTCGACATCAACTCGGCACAGGTTGTCGGAGGCTATCCGGTGGTTTGGCAGCAGTTCTCGATAACGATCTCCGGCCTCGCGTCACCGACCAACGGGCGCGTCGCGTTTCGCTACTTCGTGACAAACGGCGGCCCGTCCGGAGCGAACTCGGATTACATCGGCGTCGATACATTTGAATACATCGCCACGCCGACCGCAGCAGGCGTTTCCGTCGGCGGCCGTGTGCTGACCGGGGAACGCGGCCTCAGCAACGCACGCGTAACGCTGACTTCGCAGGACGGCCAGGCCCGGCAGGTGGTGACCGGTGCGTTCGGATATTATCGTTTTGACGACGTTGTCGCCGGCCAGACCTATATCCTGAGCGTAAACTCGAAACGCTACGCATTCAGCCCGAGGGTCGTCTCGATAAACCAAGACATTGCCGACCTCGATCTGATCGCTCTCGAAAACTAACTGTTCATTGCAATTGTTGTGGTCAGTGATTAGAAAAGGCTTCGTCCGACCGGGCGAGGCCTTTTTCTGTGTCGTATTGGCGAGCTTTTCTTCACGAAGTGACAGTGCACCCGGGGGATCTATTCAGGCGGCGAGACCAATCTTTGTGGCTTATTTGCCTTTGTGCGTCAGCTAACAGAAATCATGATTCCTGTGGCGGATAATCAGGGCGGTAAGGAGAAAAAGAAAATGGATACAACAACGCTCATTATTATTATCGTCGTATTATTACTACTGTTCGGCGGCGGCGGCTTTTGGTATAGAGGCCGGGGACGGTAGAAACGCGTTAGGCACGTAAAGATAATTCCTCGATCAGGAATGTCGCTACCGGCAAACACATGCCGGTAGTGATATCTGTGCGAATTTATCGGCGTAATGAGACGTTCAGCTCGACGATTGTAACTTACAATCCGATACGTCGATGATTCCCCGATCCGCACTTGCTTTGTAGGTGCCTTTTACCGTCAATGTCGGTTGAGGCGGATATTTGGCGGTTGGGTTCTCGCTCATCATTTTATCGTTTGCCTCGCGTGCCTTGACGAGCAGTTGAGTTTCGGCGGTAATGGCACTGCCGCACGAGATCCGGACACTCTTGTTGTTCGGGTCCTTGGTGTTGATCGGTATGCCGACGAGATCGATGAACGCTTGGTCGCCGATGTGCTGGGCGAGATAGAGTTCGCCGGTGATCGAAAGGACCTTGCCTTTATATTTGGTGTCCGTCGCAGCTGGATTCGCCAGCCATTCCTGCCCAAGAGCCGCACCGGTGATCTCGATCGCGGGGACCTCGGGCGTTGCGGTAGGCTTGTTGCCGTTCGCGGTTTTGGTGGCGTTCGAATTCGCACCGCCGAACATCCCGCATCCGCCGGCAACGATCGCGACAAGTAGTATTGCGGCAATGGCCGTCGTTTTGTTTTTCATGTTTCCCTCTCAAACTACTGACAACTCATAAACGTTCCCTGACTGCTTGTGCTCACGGCGACCAGGCCTTTGGAACCCTGACCGACAACCCATTCGCGGGCCTGACAAAACGGCCGGTTTGGCATTTTCATCAAAACCCAGCCGCGTTTGTAGGTGTTGTATTCGACTTTGTAAAGTTTGTAGCCCGTTCCGCTGCCGACCAGTGACAGGCTCTCACGCTTGACCCATTTCGGATAGCTGTGACTGGCCTTTAAGACTTGCGAGCCGGGATACTCGGTAATGAATTTGCTCTTGATAAAAGTTTCGACAGCCGCGTCCCGTGCCGATGCCGCCGACATCTCGAACGAACGCGCCGGAGCTCCCTGCTCGATCTTTGCCTTGAGTTCAGCGGACCTCTCGATCATCTTGTCAAAAAAGGTCGGCGGCATAACCACACCGTAGGTCGCAAAATGAGCTTCTAGCTTACCGCTCTGCTGTACCTTCCATTTCTCGGGCTCGTACATCAACAACTGGATGTCATCGAGAGCACGGTTATCTTGGTATTCAAGCGACCGTTTCAGATCGTCTTCACCCGGCATGATCGCCATAGAGCTCGCAGCATCGGCTCGAACGCGAGGTTCGTAAGCCAGCCGCTTATCGGCGATCGTACACCATTCGCCGAATCGTGCGTCCAAATCGCCTTTTCTCGGACCGGGCCATGCGGCACTCGGACTTCGGTTCGTCATGCCGCGGTATTTGCCTTTGCAGAGCGCGTCGACCGACGCAATGTGCGACATAAGCTCCTGCCAGCCCGCAGGTGTGGTCGGCGTGCCGCCTGCCCATGAAAATTCGTTGGGAGCATAGTAGTGAGCGAAAATGCGAAGTGCGATGCGCTGGAAGGTACCGACTTCGGCCGCAAATGCGTCCTTAAAGGCTGTTGCCGCAGGAGTATCGGGCTTTGGCGGAACACGAACATCACCGCTGCTGCCCATCGAGACTTGGTCGCGCATATTTCCCCAACGGATATTAATACTTCCACCACTGATCGACTCGACCCTGCCGCGGCACCAGCCGCTCGAATCTCGATTGCATCTATATTCGACCGTATCACCGGCCTTTAGGCTATCCTGAGCGTTGAGAACGACCACCGCCATCACGATCAGAACCACAGACATGAAATACTTCATTGCGAACCTCCCCGACCAGTAGATCTTTTGTGGAATAATGGTGCGAATGTTAGCACACAGTTCCAGTCAAAACCATTAGACGTAATTGAGTGCGCAAATAGTGGAAGTGACAACGCTCCCGTGAGATATTAGAATCAGGTAGATGGCCATTTACCTCGGCGGCGAAACCGCACCTTCGAAACCTAATTTGGACGACCTGACCCCTCGCGAGATCGTGGCGGAGCTCGATAAGTACGTGGTCGGGCAGACGGCGGCCAAGAAGGCGGTGGCGGTGGCTTTGCGCAACCGTATTCGCCGGCAAAAACTCGCTCCCGAGATGGCGGCAGACGTATTGCCGAAGAACATTCTGATGATCGGTTCGACCGGCGTCGGCAAGACAGAGATCGCACGGCGGCTCGCACGGCTCGCCAATTCCCCGTTCATCAAGATCGAAGCGTCGAAATTCACCGAGGTCGGCTATATGGGCCGCGATGTCGAATCGATGGTCCGCGAACTCGCCGACGTCGCCGTCGTTGTGGCCAAGCAGACGGCGTTTGACGACGTAACGGTGCGTGCCGAGCAGAATGTTGAGGAGCGTTTGCTCGATATATTGTTGCCGCCGCCTTCGGATATGAGTTATCAGAGCGATTTTAGCGATGAGGCGACCGATCCGGCCGAAAAACCTCTTGCACGAACGCGAGAGAAGCTCCGCGAACAGCTCCGACGCGGTGATCTTGACGACCGTTTGATCGATTTCGACACGCAGGACCGCTCCAACGCGTCGATCGATTTTATCGGCGGCCAGGGCATGGAGGAGATGGGCGTTAATATGCGCGACATGCTCGGCAATCTGTTCCCGACAAAGACCGTCAGCAAGAAAATGCCGCTCGGCGACGCCCGGGAATATATGCTTCGAGATGAGCAGGAGAATCTGGTCGATATGGATCAGATCACCCGCCAGGCGATAGACCGCGCGCAGCAATCCGGCATCATCTTCCTCGACGAACTCGACAAGATAGCTGGCCGCGAATCCGGCGGCAACCCTGCAGTCTCACGCGAAGGCGTCCAACGCGACCTGCTGCCGATCGTTGAGGGTACGAACGTCAATACAAAATATGGCATGGTCTCGACCGAACACATCCTGTTCATCGCCGCGGGAGCGTTCCACGTTGCGAAGCCTTCCGATCTCATTCCTGAGCTCCAGGGCCGCTTCCCGATCCGGGTCGAACTCGAATCGCTAACCATCGACGACCTAAAACGCATCCTCGTACAGCCCAAGAATTCGCTGATCAAGCAATATCAGGCGTTACTAGAGACCGAGGGAATCTCGCTGATTTTCACCGATGATGCGGTCGATAAACTGGCCGAAATGACCGAGGAAATGAACAAAAACACCGAAAATATCGGTGCGAGGCGACTGCACACATTAGTTGAGAAACTGCTTGAAGAAATCAGTTTCCTCGGCGGCGAGCTCGAACAAAAAGAACAGGTCATCGACGCCGAGTATGTAAATGACAAGCTGAGCGGATTGATCGAAGATCAAAATCTGCGGCAGTATATTCTATAGGGTGTTTAACCACATAGAGACATAGGGAACATAGCCGGAAAGGCATATTTGGGATCGCGATTCAGATGACCACGCAAAAGACCGTAAAATTCACTCTAAATCCCTATGTGACCTATGTGTCCTATGTGGTTAGATACCTGCCTGTCATTATTCTACTCGTCACAGTATTTGCAGCAGGCTGCGGTAAGCGTAAGCCGCCTTTGCCGCCGATAGATCGTGTGGAACAGCGTGTTGAGATCGACGGTTTCCAACGAGGGAACAAAATAATCATCTCGTGGAAGATGCCTGCCCGCAATGCAAAGAAAGACAGCATTCTTAACATCGACCGCGCCGATATCTACCGTCTCGCCGAACCTGTCAACTCGCCGCTCGCACTCACAGAAGAAGAGTTTTCATCACAAAGCAATCTCATCGCAACGCTCAAGATCACCGATGACGATTTCGGCATGAAAACGCTGCAGTACACAGATGCTCTGCAGTTTGTCGGCCAGCAGGTAAGGCTTCGATACGCGATACGGCTGGCCAATAATTCGGGACAAAAAGCGTCATATTCCAATTTCTTGATGATCGAACCGACAGCCAACGTCGCCTCGTTCCCAAGTGAATTGTCCGCCGAGCCTTCGCAAGATGCGATCAAATTATCATGGCTCGCCCCGACCGTGAATGTGGACGGCTCAACGCCCGCGAGCGTGCTTGGTTACAATATCTATCGATCTAATTCGGAAAAGGAACCGGGCAAACTGCTGAACAGATCGCCGATAACTGTTGCGAACTATGATGACGAATTTTTCGAGTTCGGGAAGGATTATTTCTACTTCGTCCGAGCAGTTTCGATCGGTACCAAGGCTGAGCCGGTAGAGAGTACCGAGTCGAATATTCTCAAGTTTAAGGCGACGGACACGTTCGCCCCATCGGCTCCGACCGCGATCACTCTGGCAGCCGGCCAAAACCTGATCTCGATCTTTTTCGCAGTAAACCCTGAGAAAGACATCGTCGGTTATAAGATCTACCGCACGACGGACCCAGACCTTGAAAAGGACAAATGGGAGCGTTTGACGCCGTAATTGCTCAAAACAAATACGTTCAAAGACGAAAAGGTCGAATCGGGCAAGACCTATTACTATTATCTCACGGCTACTGACAAGGCCGGCAATGTAAGCGAACCGTCGGTTGTGGTTTCAGACTCGATCAGGTAATGAGCAAACCCGCATTTAAGTCAGGAAGAGACGAGCTTTTTTTGGATGTTATGCCCTTACTTACGTACGGGCGTGTGCATAAGAAGATATGAAGATCCCTATTGGCCCTGATTTCAAACCATCAAAGATCGTCTGCGTCGGCCGCAATTATGCCGAACACGCGGCTGAGCTCGGCAATGCCGTTCCCACTGAGCCGCTGCTATTCCTCAAGGCTCCGTCGGCTTTGATCCTGAATGGTGACTCGATCGTCATACCTAAAGTATCTTCTCAAGTTGAACATGAAGGTGAGCTTGCAGTGGTTATATCTAAGAACTGTAAGGATTTAGCGGGTGATGCTGATGTTTCACCCTATGTTTTGGGATATAGCTGTCTCAACGATGTAACTGCTCGCGACATCCAAAAAAGGGATGTACAATTCACCCGCGGTAAGTCGTTCGACACCTTTTGCCCGATCGGCCCGCACATCGAGACGGAGCTTGATATCACCGACATTTCAGTTGTTTGCCGCGTAAATGGTGAGGTTAAGCAGTATGGTCGGACTTCGCAGATGGTCTTCCCCGTCGCTCATCTGATACGATATATCTCAAACATGATGACCCTCATCGCAGGCGACGTGATCGCCACCGGAACACCTTCGGGAGTATCCAGGATGGTAAACGGAGATGTTTGTGAGGTGGAAATTGAGGGAATAGGAGTTTTGCGGAACACCTTGGCTTGAATGTTACGCCCCCACAAACGTGCGGGCCTATGCAATGAAATTATGAAATTCTTTATTGATACAGCAAATTTAGACGAGATCAAAGAAGCGGTCGAGCTGGGTTTGATCGATGGTGTTACGACAAATCCTTCGCTGGTTGCAAAGGAAGGCGATGTTGATTTCAAAGAACATATCGCCAAGATCTGCGAACTCGTGAAGGGCGATGTTTCCGCCGAAGTTACGGCTCTCGATACCGCCGGAATGCTAAGCGAAGGGCGAGAACTCGCAAAGATCGCGGACAATGTCGTGATCAAAGTGCCGCTGACGCTCGACGGGCTCAAAGCTTGCCGGACCTTTAGAGAGGAAGGCACGAAGGTCAATGTTACGCTGTGCTTCTCTGCTGCTCAGGCATTGCTTGCAGCGAAGGCCGGTGCCAGCTATATTTCGCCGTTCATCGGCCGCCTCGACGACATAGCCCAGGACGGAATGCAGCTGATCCGCGATATTGTCCAAATCTATGACAATTACGGTTTCGCGACCGAGGTGCTTGCCGCATCGATCCGCCATCCGATGCATATCGTCGACTGCGCACTCGCCGGAGCCGATGTCGCGACGATTCCCTTCAAGGTGATCACTCAGCTCGTCAAACATCCATTGACGGACAAGGGCCTCGAAGGGTTTATGTCGGATTGGAAAAAGAGCGGCCGCTAACTGGTAAGAACCAACTTTATCTCGCTGTGCAAAGCCGCTGCCTCGGGTACGCTTTGCAGTGAGAACTGGTATTTTGCTTTAAAGAACTCATCATGCTCACGCATTTCGATGAGTTCTTCGACTTTCGCCAGGTTCGCACTCACCATTTCCGCCGGCGTTCCGTCCTTAGCGGCGAACAATTCGTCGATCTCGACGATCAGCATCGAGAATTTTCTAAGCCAGTCGAAATCCAAATCTTCCAGCAAAACGTTTAAGAATTGTGTCGGTTTAAGCGGCCCGTTGATGCCTTCGTAGACCTCACGCTCGCGATCGAGCATGACTTTATGCAGTTTAAGCAACAAATTGCGTGCATTTTTGAGTTTTTCGCTATCGTTCATAAATTTATCTTAGCCTGCTTCAAAGAAAAACATACCAGGCTAACTGTTGATTGTTAGCGTGCTAATAATCTATACTTAGCACGCTAACTGTTAATTATCAGGCCGCTAATCACTTCTAAATAGACGGCTAATCGTTTATTATTAGCCCAATGGCAATGGCAATTATGGCAGCAGAGATCGACTTTGAACAGACCGTCAGCTACCTGCTGGCTAAGGTCACGACCGCGTTTCGAAATTCCCTCGAACGTCAGATGGGCCAGATCGGCCTGCACAGCGGGCAGATATTTATCCTGCTCGAACTGTGGGATCGAGACGGCCAGCGTCAGATCGACCTTGCCAATCGTCTCAACCTATCGGCCCCTACCGTCAACAAGACGGTCAACGGCCTGATCGAGATCAATCTCGTCAGCCGCGAACGGCTCGAGGATGACGGGCGTTCGACGCGGATATTTCTCACCGAAAGCGGATCCGCGATCCGGTCCCAGATCGAATCACAGTGGATCGAGCTCGAGGAGAGCTGCCTTGTCGGACTCTCAGAAACGGAACGACTGATCCTTTTCGAACTGCTCGGCAAATTGCGTAACACTTACACGGGCCGTGAGGCCGTCACCGGCAACGAATAATTTTTCAATCCAACGGAGGACCCACAAATGAAGATACTATTAGCAACCGACGGCACAAAACACGGAACCGCAGCAGCCGAAATGGTCATGAAGCTCTGCCTCGGAGCGGGCGATTCGATCCATTTGATCAGCGTCGTCGATATGGCGGTGCCGATGTCCATCGATATATATGGCGGCTATTTGCCCGATACGACGGAGCTGGAAAAATCCGCAAAAGAGAACGCCGCAAAGGTGATCGCCGAAACCGCCGAAACGCTGAAGGCACATTTTGGCAGCGGCGGCGTCGTCATCACCGGCGATGTTCTGTTTGGTTCGCCGGACAGCCGCATCGTCGAAACAGCCGAAGAAACGGGAACAGATATGATCGTCATGGGATCGCACGGCTATAAGCGTTGGGAACGATTGCTGCTTGGCTCTGTTTCAAATTCGGTAGTCCATCATGCCCATTGTTCGGTGCTGGTCGTTCGCACGCCTGATGCAGAATAAGCCGGTCACAGTCAATTCCCTCGCATATGACGGCACCGTTCGACGCAGTTGGCAATGCGAACTCGTTGAACGAAACGATCCGCTTTTTGTTTTCGTCGGCACTTTTGACCGTGATGTCGAGCATCGCGAGCTCGGTAATATCAAAAAAGGTACCATCTCGTACGAATATTACTGGCTGGACCGATGGTACAACATCTTTCGTTTTCACGAGGCCAACGGTACGCTGCGGAATTATTATTGCAATATCAATATGCCGCCGACATTCGTTGACGGCGAGCTGAATTACATAGATCTCGATATCGACATCGTTGTCTGGCCCGATATGAGCTATCAAGTGCTCGATCAGGACGAATTTGAGACCTCGACAGCATTATTCAATTATTCGGAATATATATGCAGAATGGTCGAAACGACCGCCGCCGAGCTCATCAGTATCGTCGAGTGGGGCGATCTGCCAACCTTTGATGGATCTTACGCAACAAATCTCTAGTAATTGCGTGACAAAATAAATTTTCAAAGATCTCGGAGGATGGTAATGAAGAACAAAACCTGTCTTATCCTTTCCGTATTGGCTTGTGCAGCCGTCAACGCCGTGGCCCAAACACCTTCCTCGACCGTATATCGCGACCCGATGGCATCACTCGCAGCGGATGTCACCAAGATCACGTCGTCTGTACGGTCGCTGAACGATACTCTAAAAGCATTTGTCGACAAATGGGAAAAGGTTTCGGGATTAACACTTACCGAGAAACAGCAGCAGCTTGTTCTCGGAATGGAGTTGCTGTCGAGAAGCGAACAACGCGTAGCTAATTTTCAAAAAGCTCAAATTGAATTGACCGAAAAACTAAATTCGAGCCGTAATCGGCTTGCTCAGATAGAGATCGATCTGAGGCCGCGAAATCTCAACAACAGCACCGCCTTTGAAGGTACAACCGAGACTGAAGAACTTCGCGAAAATCGAAAACAAAAACTTTTGAGCGAGCGGTCCAGTCTGACTCAGTTGCTGTCATCGATCCAGGGCAGCATCATTGAAAACAATGACAATCTGCGGGAAGCCAAGTCGCTTGCAGAACGCTTGCGGCAGACATTCTTGCCTCAGGTCGAGCGTGAACTTTACGAACGGTAACCGCTATTTAGGCTGGATCCTGAGCATATAGCTGCAAACATTCAATGAACTGCCAGGCGTGACGGCGATGCGTTGGCCGGCCGGCAGCTCGTAATTATTGACCGCGGCCGGGTTACGGCCTTCGTTCACAGCCCAGAAATTCCCCACTCCATCGGTTACCAAAGACAAATGCCGGCGACTGATCTCGACATCGCCTGAAAGCGGTATGTCGACCGGTTTTGATTTGGAACCCCGGCCTATGACGATCTCGTTCTGATAGATCGGAACCACGTTTTGGCGTACACCGCCGCGCCATATTTCGAGCCGGTAAAGCTCGGTCATACGGTTGGCGACCTGAGTCATCTCTTCGCTGTCGTCGGTGCCGAGCGGCACGGCCTGAGCGATCTTGGCCCGCGGCATGGTCGGCGGAGCCTCGGCTGGCGGATTGTACGCCGGCATGCGTTCGGTCGGCGGTTTCAGATTAGGATTTGTTGCCGGGACCACAGGCCGCTGCTGCGCCATCGGAGTCGCGGGAACCGGCGGGATCTGCGGCAGCGATTTGGGCCGGGCGAGAACGCCTGTCTTGTTGCTGGCCGATTCTTCCCAGCTGTGCTGCACCCGCAAGTCGCCTTTTTCGAGCGTGCCGTCGATCCGAAGCTCGATAATAAATGATTTTGTCTCAAGCTTTTTCTTCCCAGCTATCTCTTTCGCACGTTCGGCGAGGATGTGATAAAGGCCTTGTTCGAGGCCTTTTCGCTTGACGCCCTGCCATTCCTTGTCGTCTTCGGCACTGAGGAAAATAGTGTATTCGCTCGGAATGATCGTCGTACCTTGGGGCAGCGGGACCATCTCGGACTGCATCACGCCTTCGATTTCGCGTGCGATCTTGACAATGAATTCCTCGGCCTTGCTGCGCGGTTTTACCTGGGCGTCACGGGCGGCCTGTTCGAGGGCTCGTTCCGAAGAATCGCCGTCTATCCAGCTTCTGACTTTGTTGAGTACGCTCATTTCTTAATTATTGTCGATATCGAGAAATTTGCCGTTGAGCCAGCCGCGTGTTGCGGTGAGCGGAGTATTCCTCGCCTGGCCTTGCTCGATCACATCAACTTGATACCAGTTATTTTGTGAATTTACAATCTTAACCCTAGATCTCTTGGTTACCAAGCCTATTTTGTCAGTGTCGGCGTTCGGCCCTTGACGTAAAAAGACGTCAGTATTTGCGACGGCGGTCTGCACCTTGAAAGGATTACGAATTTCGGGCAGGTTCACACGCCCGCGCATGTAGTTTGCCGTCCCGTAAAGAATACCGCCGAAGGACGCTATCAATACAAGAAATATCGCGAATGCCCGCAGTTTTCTACTCTTCCTTTTCGGTTTTTCGGCGACGGCAGCCGCGTTTGCACCGCCGATAGCGGTCTTCATCGGCGGAGCGTATGGCGAAAATGCGACCGTTTGCCTACCTTTTTGAGCCGGGGGCATGACGGGCCGCGGAATGTTAATTTCGAGCGGAGTTCGAACGGTCGGCGGTGGCGTATCGATACGGGCCTCGTCGACCGATTCAAAATTAGGCTGTTCGGGCACGATCGGCGTATAACCGCGGGCAACATGCGGCTGTGGTTCAGCGGTTCTTGAGCGTATGACGGTGCTTTCTTCGCCGTCGGCGGCGATCCGTCGAACGGCGGACAGATCGATCCAGAGATCCTCTACCGTTTGCGGCCGCATGCCGGGATCAGATTGCGTTGCCCGTTTCAATACACGGATCAGGTCGTCGGCCCACTCTTCGTATCGAAAAGCCGCTGGCAGGTCGTCGATCGGGCGGTTTGCGTAGCCACGCGGAGCCTCGCGTGTGATTAGCGTATATATCGATTTCGCGAGCGAATATATATCAGCGGCAGGCGTTAGCGGAGCCTCGTCGAACGCATCGCTGCCGCCAGCCGTCATTGGGCTGTGCTCGGGCGGAGCATAGACATTCGTCCCGACACGGGTGATCGGCGAGGCAGCGACCGAAAATCTCGCCACGCCAAAGTCAGCGATCTTCACGGTCGCAAGGTCCGCCGTCAGCAGCAAATTTTGCGGCTTGATGTCGCGATGAATAATGCCGTTACGGTGTGCGTGACCGAGGCCGGCACAGATCTGTTCGACATAATTGAGAACTTGTATGAGCGGGAGTTCCCTTTTTCGAACGGCATTCTGCAGATCGCCGCCGGAGAGATATTCGAGAACGAGATAATGAAAAACTGTGCCTTTGAGGTCTCGGGCCGTGCCGTGGCCGATACGGCTAATGATATTCGGATGGCGAACCCGATCGAGCGCGATCGCCTCATTCTGGAAATTTTCGACAAGCGTGCGTTCCAGGTCTGAATCGAGATCGTCCTGAAGAAAAACGTTGAGAGCCTTGATCACTACCTGGCTGTGGGGCGATTGCGGCGATGCGAGCGTATCAGCCGCGAGAAATATCTCCGCATAGCTGCCGCGGCCGAGCGTTTCGCGAATGTCGTACCGTTTGTCGATACGGCAATTATTAAGGCTCAATTCTCTCATTCTAAATTAAACGAACGCCGCGAAAACACCACAATCACAATACGACATTATATGTTCAAAGTTCGGAAAAGCCACGCGAAGATGTTTTGCTTAGAATATCGAGTGAGGAACAAAAAAACGGCCGCGAGCGTTAACTCGCGGCCAAATGGAAAAGAGGTCTTAAGTAACCTAGTTCACGCGTTGGAAACCCGTGATCTGGATGTTCTGGAAGTAAGGCGTGCCGGGCGGCAGGCGGTTGACGTCGAGGAATGTGGCGTCAAACACCCAGTTTCTTTCGGGCGGGTCATAGACATGGTTACAGCACTTGAATGCGCCGTTGTTATTGTGCGAATTAAAGAGGTTGATCAACGAACCTGAATAGTTGAACCTGGTTCCCCATTGTTCGAGGAAACGCAGGAAATTATGCACGCCGCCGTTCAATCGCGGGTCACCGCCGCCTTGGTTAGGCGTACCGTTGAGCGTGGTAAGCGTGTCGCCGGCCAGCATTGCAAAACGTTGAGTGGTTTCGGACGCAACGCGGTTTCTCAGGCTGAACGGATATACGAAGCTGGCTCCGTCGGTCCATGCGTTTGAAAGGATCGTTATCGAATCTGCCGTGACCGATGCCGGAACGTTGTTAGTTCCCTGCGGCAAATATAGATTAGCTGCCGTTGGTGTACCAACCGACGAAATGCCCGTCGCGTTGAAATTGCCCTGGACGTAGATCCCGTTCTCCGTAGCAAATGCAATTCCCTTGGTATTCGCCGGGGTTGTTGCGTTATAGCCTCCCGGAGGAAGTGTTCCGTTGACCAGGCGGACCCCGCGGCGATAGAATTTGTGATCGAAAACAGCGGCGATATCACCGGAGATGTTGCTACCGGTGCCCGTGTATCGAACGGCTTCGTTTGAGAAATCCGCCTGAAGTGTACCGTTTCGGTTCACGTCCTCACCATCCTGCCGGATCCCGTCATTATTGCCGTAGATGTCCTCCATGTCGTATTCACCGTCAAAATCAAAATCTCCGCGGCGGTCAGACACATAAAAGACCCAGCCGTTGGTTTGCGGAATATCGGTCGAACGCAGGACGTGACCGGTGGCGATCGCATAGGGCGTCCCCGTCGGCATTCTGGTGTCGTATGTGCCGTTAAGGAAAGCTCGAAGATTAGCAACGTCGATGTCGATCATGCTCATCACGCCTGCCCAGGGAACATTTGCGCCATATGATGCCGTTGGACTGAAAACGGTGGAAGTGTCGTTATACAGGCCCTCACGGGTGTCGAACATATTGATCGGAAAGGTACTACGCATGTGCGGCCGGCTCCCGGACCGCCAAGGACCGTAGCGTTTCGCATTGACGAACGATGATCCGAGATGAAATTGCCGGGAAAGTAGTTGGGCGAACCGGTGATCTGTGTAGTGTCGCCGCCCGAGGTAAATCCGGTCGTTGCAGTGGCACACGAGCTGGTACTCGCTGAAACCGTCCCCGGAGTAACGTAATTGTATGCCGTCGCTCCTGAACCAGCGGCCGAGACATAGCCGGTATTAGGCAGATTGGGACCCTCGATCACATAACGCTGAATATTGATGATCGCACGGCGGTCAATGAGATTGGTGTTGTAATTAGCATCCGTGATGCTGAAAGTAGTGTTGGCCGGCGGCGGATCGGTCAAACCTAGCGCCAATATATCTTGTGTGATGTCCTGCGTGTCGTAGGCGATAGTGGCAGCGTTGTAAACCACGGTCTCGATCTTGATCCAGGTTTCGCGCCCGCCGCCGGTGTTGAACCGGTCGCCGTTGACCTTAGTTGCCTGATATGCCGGTGTTCCCTGCATCGCACGCGGCACATAACCTCGGGGGCCGGTGATCGGCCCGGAGATCAATCCGGTCGAATCGCCGTCGAGCCTGATACCGCAAGGCGTCGTTACCGCGGTTGCCATTGTTGTCGCACAGCCGGGCAGTTTAACTTTGCTGTCAGCCAGTGATACGCGGATACCTGTCTTGTTGTAATACCGTTCGGCGGCGGTGACCTTGTCGTCAGAGGTTGCCTCGGTCACAGCAGATAGGTCGGGAGCAGACACTGTGCCGGTTCCGTCGTTATACACATCGCCAACATTCTTGCCGCGTTTGACGACCTCGACCATGTCGAGGTTGGTGCCCGTGATATCACTGTTAAGCTTGATCGGCAGCTGCAGCGGCTTGGTATTTGCGAGCAGATTTCCTTGAAAGAGATTTGAATTGGTCTTCCAGTTATTCGATTTGTAGGCCGTTGGAAGAGGAGACGTTGTGACCGGAGCTCCGTTGACAACCGTGTTCAAAACGCTGCCCATGTTGTACTGCAATTGAACGTAGTTTCCGGAAGCGTTCTTGATGTACACGTCATCATCCCAATTCGTCCACGGCGAACCATTCTTTGAGACATCAGTAAATACGTGGTTTGCCGTACTTACTTTTGAAGAAAAATAAACGCCATCACCAGCCTGTAAAAACAGCGATCCGTTCGAATGCACGCGGCCGCCAAAATCGAACCGCGGCCCGGGGTGGAACTCAAGATCGTCATCATAAAAAATGCCGAACTGAAAGATCGGGACCCGATTATTGAGGAATTTACGGCGAAGGGCGACCTGTACGCCGTTCTGCTTGTGCTGAGCGACGGTATCGAGCTGCCATTCGTCGCGGCGTGCATTTAAGCCCTGAAAGAACTCACCCGTGAGGATGACGTCCTTTGTTGCCTGTGTCTGAGTGATGGTTTGTGTAAAATCATATATCGTATCGAATCCGGGCGGGAGCTGTGATTCGATACGGGTCTCGTCTGTCGTCGAAAAGGTGAGCTTCGTCTCAAACACCTTGTTAAAATTTCGCGTCATGATCTCAAGGCTCGCGTTGGCTGCCTCGAACGCCTTGGTCTCGGCTTCGTCATTTGCCGAAGCGACCGTTTCGCTGTTGGTTCGCGAAACGGCAAGAGCGACGAAGCCCATCAGGAGGATCATCACCATCAAGGCTATAACCATCGCCGAACCTTGCTCGCTGGAATTTATGACATCTACGGATGCACGGATCCGCGAAAATAATAGACTGCGTAAATTTCTTGCCCGTTTCATCATTTCAATTAAACCTCTAGCTGTTAACCTGCGTCATATCCCAAATTTCTGGTGCTGAACGTCGATGTCATGACGATCGATTCAGGCCGGCCTGTTTTTTCGTCGTTCTCGGTCGATTGGACCTTGATCGTGATCATGATCTGACGGATCGAGTTGAAACCCTGCCAATCGTCGTCGGTCGTGCCAACGATGCCGTCAGCTCCGACCGAGGGATTGTCGGCTGTCTGGCCGTCTTCAAGAATGTATTTGATCTGGAGATCTTCAATGTTATACGCCAGCGGCAGTTCCTGCACCTGTGCAGAAGCACCGGCCCCTCGGTTGTTGCCGTAGATCAGGCGAACCAATGTGCCATCCGGTTTTACACGGTAGCCGACCAAAAAGACCCGTTTCGCCGTTGCCGAATATGTCGTGCAGTTCTGATCAGTTGTTGATGTACATTGCCGCAGGACGCTGCCTGCCTGGCCCGAGCCGTTCAACGCCTGATTTATCCCTAGCGGATCTCCAAAGGCGGCGTCGATCGTATTTGAACCGTTGACCGCAGTTGTCATTGCCAGGACCTGCGAAGTGTCGGACTCGATCAAAAACAGATCGTAAATCTGTGCAGCAGCAAATCCGGTCGATGTCTTTGATGTCAACCGGGCAACTGCCGACGTGCTGCCGGGACCGACGCTCAAAAGGTCGATAACATTGCCGGCATTGAAATCAACATCGCGGTATGCAAAGGCGATCGAATCCGTCCTTGCATTCGTATCGGTATTCAAATTGTTGGTGTAAAGGTTGTTTCCGCTGACGATCGATGTGACCATATCGCGTACGCTGTCCACATCGGCGGGGACACCCAGACGTGTCGTGTTGAAATTATCGGGAACAATAGCCCCGCGGCGGTGATATCCTAGACCGGCATTCAATACGTCACGGCCAACCATGTGTATGGCAACGCGTGCGTTTTTGAGCACGTCGCTGCGGCGGCTGGCCCGGTTCCGGTCATAGTTTCCAAGCTGCATCAGGCCGAAGATCGCACCCGAGATAATGATAAAGATGACCATTGCGATCATCAGTTCGAGCAGGCTGAAACCGCGTTCGGTGCTATACGCGCTTCGGACGCGGCCGGCGGTCAGACTATTTTGTTTCGAGATCATCAGTAGTTTCCTCTAGTAGTTGGTTATGATCGTCGAGGCAGTTTCCTGACGAGTCGCCTGATTTACGAAATATTTGATATTCACGTCGATCCGCCGGCGAGTGATACCGTGCGGAGGCGATGGGCGTTCCGGGTCAGCAACGTCCGTGATCACGATCTCGCGTTGAAACCCTTTCATAAGTTCGCTTGAGTTGGTAGTCCGTCCCGTGACCACGCATGGATCGCTGCCGGGACAGGCATCGTCGATAGTACCGGCGACCCCATCCCAGCCGACATCCACACGAACAGGGTTATAACCGGTGACAAATATGCCGTTTATCTCGCCGGTGGGGACCGATGACATAACATTGCGAAGCGAATCCCAACCATCGATCACGCCGTCACGCTTGATGTCCTTGGCCGACACGATCGATTCGATCGTCGAAAGGGCGATCTGCTTGGCCATGATCCGACGCTCTGATTCCATCGAACGAACGAGATTGGCGGCAAGTGCTCCGACCATCGCCAAAATACCGATCATCAAGATCACAATAGCGATCATGACGTCGATGTAAGAGAATCCTTCCTGACCTTTTTTACGAATTCGCATTTTTTGTTACCTGGCTAAAAAAGTACGGGTCTTTGTTTGTGGAACCTTTACAATTAGCTTCCGTAAGAGCTGCTCCGACGCGAATCTTTCCATTTATTGGCAGCCGGCGACGAAGGATCGAATTCCCACAAACGAATAACACCCGTTGAACCTAGGATCGTTATGGCACGGGCAATTTCAGATTGAGTGGCGTCGGTCTTCTTTGGTGCCCAAATATGGAGCGTGACTCCGGTCGGGACCGCCCCCGCTCCGGTTGCGTTGGTTCCGGCGTCGACCGCCGATCCATTCGCCAAAAAGCGTATCGTAAATACACTCTGGCTTACCGACGGCGTATAGACGCTGGGCTTGAAAACAGCATTTGGAACGGGCAAAAGTTCCGCTGGGTTGTAAGAGATCTGCGATGGACGGGAGTCCACCTTGACGTTTGTCGGAGCAAAGAGGTTCATAGCCTTGATCGCGGCGTCATCGCTGGATGTGGTCGCGTTGGTATTCTCGTCGTAGAGCACGGCCGAATTTGTCGCGAGATTTACCTCGACGCGCATCGTCCGACGCTGCGTCAGGGCTCTTTGCCTCGCCTCCTGCAGCATGTCGGCAAGCATCAATGCCTGGTCATCGGGCTGATAGGCCTTTTTATGATTGGTCGCATAAAAGATCGCGATAGTGCTCATAATGCCGATTATGCCGACGACGACAAGTATCTCGATAATTGAGAAGCCGGACTCGCTGCTCAGCCTACTTTTTTGCACTTTTCTCATATTCTCTATGTCGCCCGGCGGCCAAAAAAATAACTATTCCGAATATTTCGGATATGGAAGCTCTAGTAGATGAAAGATGGAATGTACAACGAATTCCAAAAACATTTTACATTGTTGTGCACATTAAATCAATAGGTCAATTTGCTTTTCTTTGACCGGTCTTTGCGTTAAAATGACCGCAGTCTTCAATTAGAAGAATTCGTTCAGTTTTGGCTTAATGTCTGAAACAAGGATCTCACCGAGAAAAAAGCCGTTAGCCGATTGGTTATTTCGCGGAGTGTTGACCAAACTCGGCGACACGTTCGATCGTCTTACGGGACGTCGCTGGACGCCGTCTAGCAGTCTGGCTACCAGCGAACTGATCGAGCGGATCAAAAAACTCCTCGACGCCGAGGCCCGCGACATTCCCGGCAAAGGAAAAGTCGTGCCCCATCTGATCAAGCTCAAGATACAATGGGATAAATTCTCGACAGAAAGCGAAACTCTCATCGGCAGCCTCCAAGACGAACTGCTCACGGCCACGATCGATCACATAAACGATTCGCTCTATTACACGTACGCTCCGGTCGAGTTAGAGGTCAAGGTCGACTATTTTGTCGATGGCGTTAAATTGCTCGCCGGATTCGACAAGTTTGACGAGGACGACCGCGAGGTCGAGATGAATGTAACGGTTCCGGCGGTCGATGTTTCGTCGGTGCTGGCCGAGATCCATGCGATGCCTTCGACCGTCGATATTTTCACGGCTCGATTCAGAGTTGGTGGACAGGACATCGAACGAAAGATCGAGTTCCCTGCTTCCGGGCGGATCTCGATCGGACGGACCGGCGACAATGGACTGCAGATCAACGACGCAAGCATTTCGAAGATCCACGCGACGCTGGCACTTACGCCCGAAGGCAGATTGTCGGTCGCGGATACGGGTTCGACCAACGGAACATTCATAAACGGTGAACGTATTGCGTATGGAAAGGCGAATCTGCTCGAAAATGACGACGTTGTGAAGTTTGGGCTGATCGATGTGACGTTGGAACACATACAGCGTGCCGTGATCACGCCGCCTGCGGTTGTTGGCGAAGAACCTGAGAAGATGGACACTGTCGAGATCGATGGTTTTGAATTCAAGAGCCGGACGTCGCCTGAAGTGCCTGAGGCTGCGGAGGATGAATTTGTCGATACAGCAAAGGTCGCGGAAACGCTTGGTGCAGATCGCAAATCACGGGAAAGTGAAACAGAAGAAGAACCGGATATTGCTGCCGAACCAAGGGCTGAGGAGCCGGAAACTGCAATTCGGCCGAATGTCGGGATGCCGGAAACTGTTCTCGAACTTAAGCCGTTGGTAACGCCCGATCCGGTAGCCGCCGAAAAACCGATTCCGATGCCGGGAGCAAAAGAATGAACTCATCGTTGTTGTTATTCATTGAGCTGCCGAAATGGCTGAAACCGGATCAGATCTTCGGCGGTCAGGTACTTGAACGCACGCCCGCCGGCCTCTCGATCGTCTATTTGATCGGCATCGCGGTACTTATCGCGTTTCTGATCATTACGTTCGTAGATAATTTTGGACGCCCAAAATTCACCGCCGAGCAAAGCCTGCCGAAAGCAGTCAAAAAGAAACTGACCCAGACCGTCACCAACCGCAGTTTGTGGATATGGCAGTTTTTGTTCGTTATACTTGCATTCACGGTCTTCGGATTTCAGGTATATTGGACACGATATGCCGCGGATAGCGAAGGCCAGCTTCAGGCTCTAAGCTACAAAGATCTGCGAAACCGACGCATCAATTCTTCGACCTTGCGCGGCTGGATGCTCGACCGTACGGGCAAACTCGACGCCTCACTTGCCTATTACAAGATCGATCCGAATGGCCACCTCAACCGCGAATTCCCGCTCGAAAAGGAAATGGCACACCTCCTCGGGACGGAACGCGGCACTCCCGGCCTTGAACGTACATTATATAAGCGCGAAGCGGACCCAATGCCCGAGGCCTGGGAGATATTGACCAAATATAAAAAGCCCGAACCTGAGAACAAAGACGTAAGGATCACGATCGACCGCGAGCTGCAGTCATATTCGGCGAAACTGCTCGAAGGCAAAAAGGGTGCGATCGTCGTGCTGAATCCGCAAACAGGCGATGTACTCGCAGCGTATTCGAACCCGTCATATAAGCTGACGGAAGCCGAATCGCTCGATGGTTTTCTCAAACTTGAGGCAAATAAGGCCGACGAACCGCTATTGAACCGGGCGACCCGGCAGTTCTATGTTCCCGGTTCGACATTCAAGACTTTCACCATGATCTCGGCGTTTCGGGCCGGAAAGGAAAGCACGATGCTGCTCGGAAAGCCGGCACCCGAATGCTATACGCCTTTTCGAGGCTCGCGGCCGATCTGTGACGCGGGCGGCAGCTGCCATGCGTGTGGTGAAGTATTCTTAAAAGAAGCGTTCAAGATATCAAGCAATCAATATTTTCGCAAATGGCGAATTTTCTTGGCCGCGAGCGGATGGCAGAAACAGCCCGCAGCGTAGGTATCATGCCGGTAGAAACGCCGGCCGAAGCACTAACTCAGGGCTTTTTCTCAGACATTTGGAACGCTAGCACACCGCGGATCGCGAACTCGATCGCACTGGCACGTTCAACGATCGTCACCGGCAAAGAGCTGAGCCTTTACGATTTCGGTGTCGAAGGTATGGGTCAGGGAATGGCCGGACAGATGACCCCGTTTCAGATGGCCTTGATAGCATCAGCACCCGCAAATTTGAGAGGCATGCTAATGAAGCCAAAGATCGAAGCCGATATTCAGCCGCAGATGTTCTCGCAAGTTCTGACGCAGCAGCAGGCTGCGACGGTCCGCGACATTATGTCGACCGTGACCGAAGAGCCCGGGGGAACTGCTGGTGTCGTTAGGGCGAAACTTGCCGGCACCGGCATCACGACCGGCGGCAAAACGGGAACGGCGGACAAGGACGGGGTGCAGGTGTACAACCCGGACGGTACAAGGAAGACGCGAAAGGTGAGGAAAAAGGTTAACGGTGAATGGGTCGAGGTCGATGAGCCGGTGAAATTCACACGATGGGACGGTTGGTTTTTGGCGATCGCTCCGCTCGAAAATCCGCAAGTCGCGATCGCAGTGGTCGTCGAGAATATCGGCGGTTCTGCATACGGCGGCACAACCGCGGCTCCGATCGCGGCGGCGTTGATCCTTAAACTGCGTGATCTCGGGCTGCTCGGAGACAAATACAAACCGGCTGCCAAGGCCCCGACACCGGCGAAAACGACGAAAAATCCACGATAAAAAGTGAAAAACCGCACCTCATCACATTTTTTCATATTGGCACTGATCGTGTTGCTGACGGCCATCGCCCATTATTCGGTCTATTACGGCGCGTTGATACGCGGCTATGAGACCGGATTCTTCGGGGCTTTGCGAAATCTCAGTTTGATCGGATTTTTGGCTTTCCTGCCGGTTCTCATCAAGAAATTCCTCAGATATCAAGGTAATTGGACGATCTATACCGCCTGTGTCCTGCTGTTTTCGATCGGTTTAACCGTTCAGTATCGCCTGTTCTCGGACAATGAATATGTCGCCGACATCGACCGCGTAGAACGTGAAAAAGTCCAGAATTCATCGATGACAGAGAAAGAAAAGGACCGTGCGATGCTCCGCTTAAAGCTGCAGGCCATCGCCCGCGAACGCGAAGCAAAGATACAGACGCTACAGATGCGTTATATCAAGGAAAATTACTCTGCCGAAAAGAAGCAAATGATGGGGCTTCCTGCCACACCGCCGGCTCCGGTGGATCTCGACCAGGAGAAATTTCGTCCTACTAAGGAATCCATCACAGCTCTTTTCACCTCAGGGCGAACGCTGATACCGCTATTCGGTATCTTTTGCATGATCGCAATTTTTGTCGCGATGCGTCGGGAAGATGTGCAGCGATTTTTGCAGGACAACGGATTCTTGGTCGTTCTGCTGACTCTCGGCCCGTTGTTTTTGGCCGCTATCACTTCACGGGCGGGCAAATCGATTGGCAACATGACGCCGTGGGAATTATCGAAGATACCGTTTTTGATCGGTTTCGCCGCAATCTTGGCCGTTTTGTACAAGAATCTCGCAAAGACTTACTGGGGCATTCCACGTGCTAAGGATGTATTACCGCTTGTCTTTATGGCGATTCTGCCGTTCTTACCGTTCTTTGTACTCAAAGATTTTGGGCAGATGATGGTATTCGGATCGGTCTATGTCACTCTGTATGTGGTCGCGGTCAGGCGTTTTTCACAGCGTTTTGTACTCGTCGGCAGTGTTGTGCTGCTAATGTCGATCTTGATCGTCGGTGCGTTGCCGCTCGCGACACAGCAGAAGATCCCGCTCTTGCCCGCGATCGCCGCACCGGTCAAGGCCGTGCTTCCGAACCGCATCCAACAGCGATTTCATCTGTGGCTCGACGGTTTTAATCCTCCTGACCCCGAGGTGAAATGGTGGAAAGAGGACTATGACGATTATTACGAAGATCTTGTAAAACGCGACCCAAAACTGCCCGAGATGATCGCTGAAGACCCGTCCCTGCAGAAAACGATCAACGTTGATGCCTGGTTTGACGTATTAGCTTTTCAGCCTGCACAGGCGACGTTCGGACTCGCCTCAGGCGGCAACACCGGCCGCGGTCTAGGGCTCGGATATCCAGAACTAATACCGGTTTCCGATTCGGACTATATCTTTGCAGCGTTAGCCGAAGAACTTGGACTTTTCGGTGGTTTATTGGTAACCTTTGCCCTAATTGTTTTCGTCAGCGCAGGCGTACAAACAGCTCGCGATTCGCGCGATATGTTCAGCAAATTATGTTCGATCGGCCTTGCTGCGTTCATTGGATTCCAGGCACTGGTGAACATCGGAGGCATCACGCGTGCTTTGCCGATGACTGGTATCACCTTGCCGTTTGTAAGCCACGGCGGATTTAGCCTGATCACGAGCTTTATTATGCTGGGAATGCTGATGGCATTTTCGCACCGGAATGCGATCGACCGAATGAAAGACCAAGCTAATGTGAAGCCTGAGCCCACAACAGCTAACGCATAGATACAACTGGACTTGGAGACCACGAACATGGACACACATTTTGGCATAAGATCGGCAGCCGTAAGCGACCGCGGATTGAGCGAAAAGCGACCGCAGAACGAAGATTCTTTCCTCGAGATCAACAAAAAAGGGATCTTTGCCGTCGCTGACGGCGTTGGCGGAGCAAATGCGGGCGAAGTCGCTTCGCAAATGGCAGTTGAGATCCTTGGCGAGGCCTTCACCAATTTCCCTGCCGGTGCCGATGTCGAACATGTAATGCAGGACGCATTGGAAAAGGCCAATTCGGCGATACATCAGATGTCGAACGACCTCAGTCAACTTTCCAAGATGGCGACGACTGTCGTTGCCCTTCACGTCGACGGAAATATTGCTACCATTGGACATGTTGGCGATTCGCGGCTCTACCGTCTTGACCCGGAGGGCACGCTTTTCCGCGAGACGGACGATCATTCAATGGTCGCCGAAGAGGTCCGTGCCGGTCGAATGACCGAAGAACAGGCAGAAAACCATCCAAGCAAGAATATTATCAGCCGGGCGCTTGGGGCGGAACCCACGGTCCAGGTCGATATGAAGACGATCATGATCGTCCCGGGAACAAAGTTCCTTCTTTGCTCCGATGGTGTGACGCGTCACATCGGTGATATCGAGCTTGCGGAACTTCTTGCATCAGATGAAGATTCATCTACTATCTGTCAGCAAATAAAGACTATATGTTTTCAACGGGGTGCTGAGGACAACCTCACCGCGGTGATCGTCGAGGTCGGCTCCGGAGCAGCGGTTTCGGACACTTCGGCGGGCGCAGTCGCGGATAACGACGATCTGCTTTCGCTGCCCGACGATGAAGAAATGACCATCGCGACAGCACGATTTCCACAACCGTCGCAGGATGATCTCAACGGTGACGATGAGGATCTGCTCGAGTTGGAAACCAGACAATTGACTATGCCCGCCGGAGCTCAGGAACAATTCGAGCCGGAGCCAATTGCCCAAGAGACAGAGCATAGCAATGTAAACGATGATGCAGCCCTGCACGACACGATCCCGTTCACTGCGAGCGACACTGCTGAGATCGAAATGCCTCTCGTTCCGGCACGCGAAGAGCCCATTGCTCAAGCTCAAGTTTCCCAACATGCTCCTGTCGTGGCGGCACCTGTTTACAGCGAACCACCGCCGGTTGTTGTGAAGGAAGACAATTTTTCGATGTTCGGCCAGGAAACAGGCGGGACCGTAGCCGACCGTGCCGTGCCGGAACCATCATCGTCGATCGGATCGATTCTCGGTTTTCTTGGAATGTTGGTCGTTGGAACCCTGATCGGTCTCGGCGTTTATCATTTCTTCCTTAAACCGGCTCCCGTTGAGACCAAGCCGCCAGTCGAAGAGATGCGTTCCCGCAATATTCCGCTAAGTGCATTTGAGGAAAACAGGCGTGATGTTGACAAGGATCCGGCCGGATATCTGTCGAAAAACACGCAACCGCAGGATTGCGAAGATTTTTACCTTGTCGGACGAGCGTATATGCTCTCAGGCGATTATCCTAAAGCCCGGAATGCCTTTGCCGAGGCACGAAGGCGTCTGGCCGAAGCCGATCCGTCGAACGCGAAGGTCATAGAATCTGACGTCGCGATGGCAATGGCCGTTACAAACGATACGACCATTCAGAACATTCTCAAAAAGGAATTGGAGCCAGTCAAGGCCGCAACGCCGCGTTAGGCTTGACGCTTTGCTTCGAAAAGGATAATGCCCGCCGAAACGCCCAAATTTAGGCTTTCGACGCCGTTTTCCATCGGGATAAGCACCTTCTCATCAACTCTTGCGATCTGTTCGACACTGAGGCCGTGGGCTTCACTGCCGAAGATCAGCAAACGCGGCTGCCTCCAATCGGCGTCGGCGTAGCTGAAAGTAGCGGAAACATCAGCTGCCGTGGTTATCAATTCCCGTTCGTTTGCCCAGGCTATCACCTCTTCAAATAAAGCATTTTCACGTATTTTAAGCCGAAAACTCGAGCCCATCGCGGCACGGATCGCCTTCGGCGAGTATACATCCGCCGAATTTGCTGACACGATCACGCCCACGACGCCTGCGGCCTCAGAGGTTCGTAAGATCGCACCTAAATTTGACGGATTGTTGATCTCATTCAAAAAGAGAACAATCTTGAGTTTTGCAGGATTGTCTGTGACGACAAGATCGGCTGTCGACGGCCGGCGGGCGATCAGGACGATTCCCTGCGGTTCGTTGGTGTCGGCGATGGTTTTGAAAATACGGTCGGCCACTATCGCGACGTTTTGAGTGCGGTTTCGGACGGCGTCGATCAGTCCGGCATCCCTGAATTCATTCGAGATCAGGCATTCGTCGATAACGATGTCCGATCGCAATGCCTCGACGGCTAGCCGGCGGCCTTCGATGAATATCTGCGAGCGAACCTTTCCCTCGCGAACCTTTCGTGCCGCTACCAGTTTGCCGTTGTCGCGGCTAGTTATTTTTTCGCTGGTTTCCATCGCTCGCGTGTTATTTAATCATTTATCACCGCGTTTTGAAAAGACGCGTAAAATCGCTAAACTTAGGCGATATGCAGCCCGAAACGAAAATCAAAAGCAAGATCGAAATATTGAAAGAAAAATCGCTCACTGCCGAAGAGGGCGGCGGCAAGACACGCCTCGATAAACAGCGTGCGAGCGGCAAGATGACCGCCCGCGAACGAATCGATTTCTTTCTTGACGAAGGCACGTTTGAGGAATTTGACAAGTTTGTAGTTCACCGCTCGACCGACTTTGGCCTCGAAAAGCAACTCTATCCCGGCGACGGCGTGGTCACAGGGCATGGTCTCGTCAACGGCCGCGAAGTATTCGTTTTTGCACAGGATTTTTCAGTTTTCGGCGGTTCGCTATCGGAAACGCACGCTCAAAAGATTTGTAAGGTCATGGATATGGCCGTGAAGATGGGGGCTCCGGTAGTTGGTTTGAATGATTCCGGCGGTGCGAGAATTCAGGAGGGCGTCGTCAGCCTCGGCGGTTACGCCGATATATTCCTACGAAATGTGCTCACCAGCGGCGTCGTGCCCCAGATCAGCTGTATCCTCGGCCCGTGTGCCGGCGGTGCGGTGTATTCACCTGCGATCACGGATTTTAACGTGATGGTGAAGGACACGTCCTACATGTTCATCACCGGTCCCGACGTGATCAAAACCGTCACTCACGAGGACGTGTCCAAGGACGAACTCGGCGGTGCGATGACCCATAATGCAAAATCCGGCGTAGCACATTTTGCAGCAGATTCGGATGAACATGCACTTCGGATCACGCGAGAACTCCTGTCGTTCATGCCGTCAAATAACATGGATCTCCCGCCTTTTGTGCCCACCAATGACCCTTCGGGCCGTGCTGACGAAAAGCTCAATTCGATCGTCCCCGACTCGGCAAATCAGCCGTATGACATTCGCGACATCATAAATAATGTTGTCGATGACGGATATTTTTTTGAGGTTCAGGAGCATTACGCTCCGAATATTGTTGTAGGATATGCCCGGCTCGGCGGATTTTCGGTGGGAATCGTAGCGAACCAACCGGCGTTCCTCGCGGGCGTCCTGGATATCGACGCATCGGTCAAAGCAGCCAGATTCGTGCGTTTCTGCGATTGTTTTAATATTCCGTTGATCACTTTCGAAGATGTACCCGGATTTCTGCCAGGCGTCAATCAGGAGCATCAGGGCATCATCCGGCACGGAGCAAAGCTTCTTTATGCCTTTGCCGAGGCTACTGTGCCCAAGATCACGGTCATAACGCGAAAGGCCTACGGCGGAGCATATTGCGTCATGGCGTCCAAACATATCCGGACGGACGTCAATTTTGCCTATCCGTCAGCAGAAATTGCCGTTATGGGGGCCGAAGGTGCCGTCGGCGTGCTCTTTAAGCGCGAGATAGCGGAAAACGACGAAGCGTATCGTTTGGCGAAAGTCGCTGAGTTCGAAGACAAATTTGCGAATCCGTATGTCGCGGCAGAGCGCGGTTATATCGACGAAGTGATAGAGCCGAGATTCACGCGGCCAAAGCTGATCCGGGCACTTTCAATGCTTCAGAATAAGCGTGACACCAATCCACCGAAAAAGCACGGAAATATCCCGCTCTAGCGATTTGTAAACGTTAAGATAGATTATCGAGAATTTACTTTAACTATTAAGTTACCTATTTATTATCAGCAGCTTACAGACTATTGTTAAACTAGTTATTTAGCTCCAATATGCAGCGATACGACGCCGCCAGACCGACCAGATGCGTGATCGATCTTGACGCTCTGGCCTTCAATTTTCGTTCGGTCAGATCATTCGTTGGCGATACGATCAAGTATTTGGCTGTCGTCAAGGCGGATGCTTATGGCCACGGCTCAATTGAATGCTCGCGGCGGCTCGAGGCCGAGGGTATCGACTGGTTTGGCGTTGCTTTGCCGGAAGAAGGCGTCGAGCTTCGTGATGCAGGAATCACTTCTCCGATACTTTGTCTCGGAAGTTTTTGGCCCGGTCAGGAATCGCTGATGATCGAAAAGAATTTGACGCCGGTGATCCTGACGATAGACAAAGCAAGATCGCTCAATGCGGAGGCGGCAAAAATCGGCCGGATCGTCGATATTCACGTAAAGATCGATACAGGTATGGGCCGTGTTGGTGTCAGATATGACAAGGCCGAGCAGTTCGCGAGTGAGATAACAAAACTCCCCAATCTCAATATCGAAGGCATCATGACGCATTTTGCCGTTGCCGATGATCTCGGGCAGAATGATTTTACAAATCAGCAGATCAGCCGGTTCAATTGGGCGGTCGAGGCGTTCAAACAATATGGCTCAACGCCCGCGTATCTGGATCTCGCAAATTCCCCCGGAGCGGTCGCTCATACGAATACACTTGGAAATATGGTACGTTTAGGCGGCGTTTTATACGGCCTAGGCGGCGATGTGCTGCCGGTCGAAATTGAAAAGCCTGAACTAAAGCCTGTAATGTCGGTCGTGTCTGAAATCGCTCAGGTCAAATCGGTGGAAACCGGCGAAAGCATAGGGTATGGCCGGACATTTATTGCGGGGAGGGATTCTGTGATCGCGTCGGTTCCGGTCGGTTATTATGACGGATATCCACGCGGCCTTTCCAATCAGGGCAGCATGATCGTAAAGGGCAAGATCGCTCCGGTCATCGGACGAGTTTCGATGGATTGGGTGACTATCGACGTCACGGACATTGATGATGCGGATGTCGGCACTCCGGTGACGGTCATTGGATCGGAACGGGACTTGTCTATCAAGGCAGAGGATATAGCGGCGATGCTGTCAACAATTTCGTACGAGGTAACGTGCGGCATTTCAGCTAGGGTGCCGAGAATATTCAAGGAGAAAATATGAACTATCCAATAAAACTATCATTCAAACTGCTGGCAATCGCCAGCCAGATCTATGTACGCGACGCAAATGGCCAACTGATCGGCTATGTTAAACAAAAGCTCCTCAAGCTTAAAGAGGACATCAACGTTTTTGCGGACGAACAGCAGACGCAGCACCTTTACAAGATCAAGGCTGACCGCGTCATAGATTTCTCTGCCAAATATAACTTTTCCGACGCGACCGGCCGTCTGCTCGGATCGATAAAACGAAAGGGTATGCGTTCGATATTTAAGGCCCATTACATGATCTTCGACAGTAACGAAATTCAGACAATGGAGATCCACGAAGAAAACGGCTGGATCAAGGTCGTGGATTCCCTACTTGGCGAGGTGCCGATCCTTGGGATGTTCACGGGATATTTCTTCAATCCGTCCTATATCGTGACGCGTATGGATGGAACTCAGGGCGCACGTCTCAAAAAACAGCCAGCATTTATGGAAGGCATCTTCGAACTCGAACCGCTTGTGCCGATACCGGCTGAAGACGAAGCAGAATTGCTGTTGTCCGTCCTGACCATGACTTTGCTCGAACGAAACCGCGGATAATGAAAGATGCAAGCGGTATTTGAATTTGATTGGGTCGATTTCTTTAAGCGGCTCTACAAAAAGTCCGACGACTCGGACCTATTCAATCGGGCTGCACAGGCCGCCTTCTATTTTTCGTTCGCGCTCTTCCCTTTTGTCTTTTTTCTCGTCAGTCTGTTCGGCTTGGTGCTGGAGACGACTGACGCATTGAAGAGCGAACTCTATAATTACTTACGGCAGATAATGCCGGCCTCGGTCTTTGTTCTCGTGCGCAACACCGTGGATGAGATCGCCGCGAACAGTTCAGGGAGCAAGTTGACTCTCGGATTGATCGTTGCGTTATGGTCGGCATCGGCCGGAGTTGATGCGGTTCGCGGTGCGTTGAATTCGGTCTATGAACTTCGCGAGCGGCGCTCGTGGTTCTGGACCAAATTTCAGTCCTTGATCCTAACGCTGGTTGTCACGGTCCTCGCGGCACTCGGCCTTTCGATCATGTTTTACGGTTGGCAGCTTGTTCAGGCCGGAACGAATTGGATCGGCATGCCGATCACGTCGCCATTGGTTTTGGTCGGTATCCAATGGATATCCATTTTGTTCGTCATGCTGCTGGCGTGTGAGGTTATCTATAATTTTCTGCCTGATTTTCGCAAGTTTAAATGGATCTGGATAACTGCCGGCTCGCTGGTGGCGATAGTCCTCTGGCTTTTGCTGACCGGCAGCTTTCGCTTGTACCTCAATTATTTCAACAATTACGACAAAACCTACGGCTCCCTCGGAGCTGTTATCATTCTTCTTCTATGGCTCTACCTGACTGCGATGGTGTTGATGGTCGGCGGTGCGATAAATGCGGTACTGCATGACCTGCGGAACGAAGAAGAAGATACGAGCGAAGTTATCGCGGAATAAATATTCTGTCTTTCGCTTGACACGAGCTTCTTTTAAATATAAAAATACGGTCGTTCGTTTTTATTTATGCCAAAGCTTAGTCAGGACGCGATCCAGGAGCGCAAAAACAAGATCGAAGACGCGGCCTGCGAGCTTTTTATCAAGCAGGGCTTTCACGCGACGTCGATGCGGGACATCTCACTCCACGCAGGGGTTTCGTTGGGCAATATGTATAACTATTTCCCGACGAAAGAATCGATCTTTGAATCGATAATCGACCGCTATTTGACCGTAATAGACGAACATCTGCGGTCCATTTTTGCCGAGATCGACGAGCCTCTTGAACCGTCGAACCTAAGAAAGCTCGGTGCCAATGTCGGCCGGTTGGTCAATGAACACAGTGATTTTTGGCTGCTGATGTATATCGACGTTCTTGAGTTTCAGAATCGGCACTTTCGTAAGATGTTTGACGGGATAACCGACCGGTTTCGTAAAATATTCGGTCCAAAATTCGAAGCAGCCGAGGCTCGCGGCGATCTGCGGACGGGCGTTGATGCGGCTTCAGTGTTCACGGCTGCGTACATGCAATTTTTTAACTATTTTTTGGTCGAAAAGCTCTTTGGTGGTAACAACCACCTAGGGCTCGACGACGAACAGGCTCTAAACAGCCTGACAAAGATCTTCGCGTACGGCACGCTGAGCGAAGAGAATCTTTCGCGATTTAAGCGACGCACGGCAATCGGAACTCTCGGCGACTGAGCTGACGATCAACAGTTTGCCGTTTTAGTTTACGAGAATAAAAAACGGACGTTCATTTTTCTTTATGGAGGCAAGTAGTATGTTTAAAAGCAGGTTATTGGCAAGCGGGATCATTATGTTGTTCTGTGCATTAATGGCATTTAGCCAGGGCACCACGGGACAACTTAGCGGAACGGTTACCGACCCGAACGGTGCGGTAATAGCCGGAGCAGCGGTCAAGGTAACTAACACCGGGACGAACACTTCGCGAGAAACGACGACCAACGGCGACGGGTCGTGGTCAGTTTCCCTTCTACCGCCGGGTAACTATTCTGTCGATGTAAAGGCCAACGGGTTTGGCAGCTATACATCGACAGCGGTCGTCACATTGGCGCAAACGACGATCATTGATTCGCAGCTTTCGGTCTCACAGAATATCAACGTCGTAAACGTGGATGCTCCGGCCTTGCAGGTGGAGACATCTACGAGCGGGAGGACAGTCTCTGGTGAGACGATTCGCCAGCTACCGCTGCCGACACGCAATTTTCAACAGCTGTTGACACTTTCGCCGGGAGCCCAGACCGGCGTGACGAACAGTACAGACCTGGGCCGCGGCGACGCGACCATCACGGTCAACGGCCAACGCACTACAAGCAACAGCGTCAAGATAAACGGTATCGATGCCAACTCTATCGGTACCAACTCGACACCGAACATCGCGGTCCCTGCTACGGACAGCCTCCAGGAATTCATCGTCCAGACCTCGATGTACGATGCTTCGTCAGGCCGAAATGCGGGCGGAAACGTTGAAGCCATTACCAAGAGCGGCACCAACGATCGGCACGGCAGTGCATATTACTTTCTGAGAAACAAAGCCCTAAACGCCAACGAGCCATTCATCAAAGCACGCGGCATAGAACGTCCGGTCGCGACACGAAATCAGTGGGGCGGCACACTCGGCGGTGCCGTCGTCAAGGACCGCGTCTTCCTGTTCGGTTCGTATCAGGGCACGCAGGAACGCAACGGCGTTTCGCTGGTCAACAGCCTGACCTCGCCGATCGTACCAGCCGGCCTGACGGACACGAACCGCAGCGCAGTGGCACTTGCCGCAACATTCGGAATACCGGTCGCGAATATATCGCCTCAGGCGGTGAACATCCTAAATGCACAGCTTCCGGGCGGCGGATTCGCCATACCTTCTTCGGGCGTTGCGAACGCTGCTAATCCGTTTGCCACGGTGACCGTGCCTCAGTCAGGCGTGTCCACATTCAAGGAAAATCAATTCAATGCGAACGCCGATTTTGTGCTGACCAACAAGCATAACATCTCAGCTAAGTTCTTTTTTGCGGACAATCCGACATTTCAGGCGAATTACAATTTCGCGGGCCTCGGAAACGGTGAACGGCAGTTGATCGGCTTCGGCGGCGATCTGACGATCAAACAGAAGCTGTATTCGATCACGGACAATTACGTCTTTTCGCCGAATATTGTTAATCAGGCAAGGTTCGGATTCAGCCGATTGCGGGTGACCAGCGTTCCTGAAGAGCCATTTACGGCAGCGGGGCTCGGCATCACAAGCCCGCTCGCCGGCACATTTCCGGGAGCCCCTACTATCCGTGTCTTGGGGCTGGATTCGGCATTCTTCTTTGGCTCGGGAACATTGGCAGACCAGTCTTCGCGTATTAACGCTTACACGGCAGGCGACACACTCTCGATCACCAGGGGCAATCACCGCATTAAGATCGGAGGCGAATATCGAGCCTCGACCGTGAAATTTTACTTCAATGCATTTTCACGCGGTCAGCTGCTGTTTGCCAGCTTCCGTGACTTTTTAACGGGCGGGAGTTTGAGTTTTGCGACGCTCACCAACGGTCTTTCACTGATCGGCTCCGGGATTTTCGACCGCTCGTTCCGTGTTAAGGACTCAAGTGGGTTTATCCAGGATGACTTCAAGATCAGTAGCCGGCTGACCGTGAACATGGGCATCAGATACGACTTTTTTGGCCTGCCGGTCGACACAAACGGCCGTCTGGTCAATCTGATCGTCGATCAGATCCGCAATGGCACAGCCGCCGCTCCCGTGCTGCCGCCAAACGGCCTGGTTCAGGCAGAAGGCGGAACTCTTGCAGGTGTGCCGACAGTCGAAAAAACTCTTGTCCCGGTGGACAAGAATAATTTTTCGCCGCGAGTCGGCGTTGCGTACATGCTTGATGAGAAGCTAAACCTCGTTATGCGTGGCGGATATGGGATCTATTACGATCGTATCTCGACAAGATACGCAAATACACAGCTTTTCAATTATCCGTATTTCTCGCTTCCCGTCTCGGTGGTTTCGCCGATCGTATTTCCGGGACTGAGAACCTTCGGAAATCCGTTCTTTCCGGTTCCGCCGCCATCGCAGTTCCCCCTGAACGGTGCAAATCCCTCGCCGACCGGTGCTGCGATAAGCGGAGTTTTTGTCGATCCGAATCTGCGGACGCCGTATATTCAGCAGTACAACTTTGGTTTTCAGATGCAGTTTGCAAAGAACTATGTCGTCGATGTCGGCTATGTAGGAAACAAAGGCTCAAAGCTCTTGCAGATCATCACGCTAAATCAACCGGTATACAATCGAGCGACGAACACGTTCTCGAATCCGCTCGGAGCCAATTTCTCAGCAAATAAGAATGTGACCGGCGGGATCCAGCAGGTGCAGACCACGTCGCGTTCGCATTATGATTCGCTACAGGTTTCACTTAGCCGAAGGTTCAGCAACGGTGCTCAATTCCTTGCGGCTTACACATTCGGCAAGTCGATAGACTATTACTCGGGAGCCGCTCTCAACGAGCTTGCAAACGTTCCGGGCGATCAGTTGAATTGGCGAACAAACCGCGGCCGCAGCGACTTTAACCGCGAACAGCGATTTGTCATCAGCGGTGTTTATGACCTGCCAAACTTCAAGAATTCCAGCCGATTCGTACGTGCATTGTTTGGAAATTGGGAAGTCGCAGGCATTGCGGTCATCCAGACCGGGCTTCCCTTCTCGGTCGAGAATACCAACGGCACGTCGATCGTCAGCAGAGCGAACCGCAATCCGGCCTTTACAGGTAACAGCCTTTATACGACCGGCGACCTTAACACGCGTTTGGGGCAGTATTTCAACACGGCGGCGTTTGCTGCGTCAACACTCGGCACCCCCACGTTCGATCCGGATGCACCATTCGGAAATACCACTCGAAACATGCTTACCGGACCCGGACAGAAGAACGTCGATCTTTCATTCATCAAGTTCATTCCGTTTTCCGAGCGTTTTCGCGGCGAGCTCAGGGCTGAGATGTTCAACGTGTTCAATTGGGTCAACTACGCTAACCCAAACAACAACATCATCGGTGCTAATTTCGGCCGCATCGAGCGTGCAGCGACCGGGCCGCGTGTTATCCAGCTTGCATTTAAGATGAGCTTCTAACCTTGGCGGCGGCGGACAATAACGTTCGCCGCCGTTTTTGCTTCGTCAAATAAGGGGCAGAAATGAAAGTAGATGTTAGCGGCGCACAAATATACTGTGAGTCGGCCGGCGAGGGTGAAGCTGTCGTACTCGTGCCGGGATTTGCATCGGGCATGTGGAGTTGGGCGTGGCAGACAAATGCCCTCGCCGAGTATTTCCGCGTGATCACATTCGATCCGCGTGGGCTCTCCGGATCGACCGACGATGGTTCACGACCACTCTCGATCGAGTTCATCGCAGACGACGTGGCGGCTGTGCTTGACGCCCTGGAGATAGACAAGGCGCATATACTCGGATTGTCGTTCGGCGGATTTGTCGCACAGGAATTCACACTTAAATATCCTGATCGAGTGAAAAAGCTAGTACTGGCGTCGACGAGTTTCGGCGGTGTGAATCACGTTTCGTCTTCGCAAAAGGTCCTGACGGCGTTCTCGTCGACCGAAGGCCTGAATTCGGGCGATCGCATCAGGCAGTATCTCACTGTCTCGTTTTCGCCGGATTTTGCAGTTTCGGACCCTGAAACGGTTGAGGAATTTTGCCGCTTACGCGAGGAGAATTTCGTACCTGAAGATGTCTATCTCGGCCAGCTTCGTTCTGCATTTGCATTTGACGCCGAATCACGTTTGCCGCAGATCGAGGCCGAGACATTGGTAGTAACGGGCGATGTCGATACGATCGTTCCAATGCAGAATTCGCAAAATCTGGCCGCAGCAATACCGAATGCCGAACTTGTTGTTATCGAAGGCGGCAGCCATATGGCGTTTGTTTCGCAGGCCGACAAATTTAACGCGATCGTGCGGGACTTCTTAAAAAGATCATGAGAGACGCGAGAATCATAGGAACGGGCGTGTACGTGCCGGAAAAGGTGCTGACCAACGCCGATCTGAGTGTGATGCTCGGGCAGGACATCGACGAATTTGTAACAAATATCGTCGGCATTCGCGAGCGGCATATCGCCGCGGACGACGAAAGTACGGCGGACCTTGCGACAAACGCCGCGTTTGCCGCTCTTGCCGACGCCGGGATCGATGCTTCGGAGCTTGATCTGATACTGCTCGCGACCGACACACCCGAATACGTTTCGCCGGCGACGTCTGTCGTTATACAGGAGCGTATCGGCGCCGTGAACGCCGGGACGTTTGACATAAACTGTGCGTGTGCAGGGTTTGTTACCACGCTTGATACGGCGTACAAATACATCATCGCAGACCGAAGTTATAAGAATGTGCTCGTGATCGGATGCTACGCGATGAGCAAATTCATCGACTGGAAAGACAAAAAGACCTCGACGCTCTTTGCCGACGGAGCCGGAGCGATGGTTTTACGTGCGGTCGAGGGAGAAGAGCATTTTCTGGCTTCAAAGCTCGTCGCCGACGGCAGCTATCACGATTTTATGGGCATTTTTGCCGGCGGGACAAAAAACCCGATCACGCAGGCTGTTCTAGACGGCGGCAATTTCAATCATTTGCGTTTTGCCAAGAAATATCCGGCAGAGGTCAACATCTATGGCTGGCCGAAGATCGTTGACGAGGTTCTGGAAAAGGCGGATATGACGCGCTCGGACGTTGACCTATATCTCTGGACGCAGGTCAATTTGTCCACGATTAAGCTCGTGATGGAAAATATGGAGATCCCGTACGAGAAGACGCATACGATAATGTATAAATGGGGATATACAGGTTCGGCGTGTATTCCGATGGTCTTTCACGACGCGTTGGCCGCCCGCAAACTGAAACGCGGCGACACGGTTGTTCTATGCGCTTCAGGCGGCGGCCTCAATATGGCGTGTTTGGCGATGAAGTATTAGTATTTTCTAAATGCAGTTCCCTAATATTTACAGCCTGTTCCGTGCCCAATGCGAAAAATACCGCGAGCGGGACGTGTTCTACACACGCGACGGCGACGGCTGGTCGGCACAGACCTGGGGCGAATTTGAGGACAAGGTTCACGATCTAGCTTGTGCATTGCTAGCCAAAGGCCTGACGGAAGGTGCGAGTGTCGCGATCCTTGCCGGAAATGTGCCGGAATGGACGATCTGCGACATAGCCGCCATCGCTGCCGGCGGCGTCGGGGTCGGGATCTATCCGACGAGTTCGGCGGAACAAGCTCATTTCATCATCAACCATTCGGACGCTGAGTTTGTTGTGGTTGACACGGTCGAGCAGCTTCGCAAGCTTGACGGCGTTGGTATGCCAAAGGTTCGAGAGGTGTTCCTGATCGAGTCCGTCGATGATATTGATACACTCCCTACCGGTCGCGTTTCCGCCTTTTATTTGACGCTCGCATTAGGACGGTCAAAACGCGAAGAATTCATGCCTCGTGTCGAAGAGTTGGGTTTTGGCGCGACGAGCGTTGACACGGCGATCATGGTCTACACCTCGGGCACGACCGGCGAGCCGAAAGGGGCGATGTTGTCGCATAAGTATGTGTTGAACAGCGTCGAGTCGCTGCGGCGGTCGGTGCCTATATTTGAGACGGACGTTGCTCTTTCTTATTTGCCTGGATGCCATGTGGCGGAGCGAATATCGGGCATTTACAACAGGCTTTACAGTGGAACGGCAGCTTATTTTGTGGACGATCTGAGCAAACTGTATGCGTACATGTTTGAGGTCAAGCCGACTGTGTTCGCTTCCCTACCGAGATTCTTCGAAAAGATCCATGCAAAGGTCGCAGCCGATCCTGAGGCCGGAAAGGAAGCATTGAAAGCCGCGTTCGGCGGCAATGTCCGGCTACTGACTTCGGGCGGAGCACCGCTGCCGCTGGAGATCGCGGACTTTTATGCACGACACGAACTGCCGATATTGCAGGCGTACGGGCTAACGGAAAATATATGCGTCGCATTCAACACCGTCGACGAACACAAATTCGGAACCGTCGGCAAACCGATGCCGATGTGCGAGGTTCGGATCGCAGAGGATGGTGAGATACTGGTCCGAAGCGACATGATGTTTTCGGGTTACTTTAAGGAGCCTGAAAAGACGGCGGAGATGTTCGACGCCGACGGCTGGCTGGAAACCGGCGATCTCGGCGAGCTCGATGAAGACGGATTTCTTAAGATCACAGGCCGAAAAAAGGAGATCATTGTTCTCTCGAATGGCAAGAATGTGGCCCCGGCACTCATCGAGAATTTCGTCAAGGAATCGCACCTGATCAGCCATTGTTTCCTATTTGGCGACGGACGAAGCTATTGTGTGGCATTGATAACGATCAATGTGAACGAGGCTGCGTCGATGTGCCGTGAACAGATCGAAGGGCTCGTTGATCAAGCAGTTGCAGCCGCAAATGCGCGTGTTTCGAGCTCGGAACAGATCAAGCAGTTCGTTATACTCGACAGCGACTTCTCTGCCGAGCGTGACGAGATCACACCGACAATGAAATTAAAGCGAAACGTCATCGCGGCTAACCACAAAGATCTTTTGGAGAAGATGTATGAGAAACAGAACTAATTTTATCGGAATAGCATTTGTCCTCTTAGCGTTTTCAACGGCCGCTTTTTCGCAAGCATTGCCGGACAAATCAGTTATCGTTTTCGGTGCGAAGATCAATTATATCGAGACTGGCGATGCGACAAAGCCGACGGTGATCTTCCTTCACGGCCTCGGCGGCAGCGTGGCCAATTGGCAGACGAATACGGCAGCATTTGCCCAAAACTATCGTGTGATCGCGATCGATCAGGTCGGTTTCGGCAAGTCGGACAAGCCTAGTCTGAAGTACCGTGTCGGAACTTTTGTCGATTTTCTCGACAAATTTATGAGTGAACTGAAGATCGAAAAGGCCTCGCTGGTCGGTAATTCGATGGGCGGCTGGGTCGCCGCGATGATGGCGATAAAATATCCGAATCGCGTCGAAAAGATCGTGCTGGCAGATGCCGCAGGCATAGTTCCTGCGAACTTTTCGAACGAGCAGATCTACCAGTTGAACAATTCGACCCGCGACGAGATCCGGGGAAATATGAAGCTAATATTCGCAAATCCTATGCTGCAGAACAACGAAGCTCTCGTCGATACGTTTATGACTGCACGCGTCATGGCGGGCGACGGCGGCACGATTAACAGCATCATCGAATCCATAAAGCGAAAAGAGGATTTTCTAAACGACCGCCTCGGCGAGATCAAAAAGCCGACACTGATCATATGGGGCAAGCAGGACGGCCTTTTGCCGGTCGCGGATGCGACGACATTCAAAAATGGCATCGCAGGATCGGAACTTGTGATATTCGACCAATGCGGGCATGTGCCGCAATTTGAAAAAGCAGCGGACTTTAATAAGGCAGTGTTGGAATTTCTGGGGAGGAAGTAATTTTTATGGAATTGAAAATAGGTGATCAATTTTCGACCTCACGTGAGGTTACGGACGAGGTGATACGAAAATTTGCCGAGGTCTCGGGCGATTTTAATCCGATACATCTTGATGATGAGTTTGCGAAAACGACGCGTTTCGGCAAGCGGATCGCTCACGGTATGCTGAGTGGGGCTTTTATCTCGGCCGTACTAGGCAATGAGTTTCGTGAGCGAAAGATCGTGTATCTTTCGCAGACGATGAAGTTTGTCGCACCTGTGTTCATTGGCGATATCGTTACGGCAACGGGGACGATCACGAATATTCGCGAAGACAAGAATATCGTCACGCTAGAGACGATCTGCTCAAATCAAAACGGCGAAATGCTGGTCAAAGGCGAAGCAGCGGTGATGATACTTCCCTAGTAAATGACAGAACAAGCCGAAAAAACTCCGCTATATTCCTGGTATGCATTGGCCCTGCTAATGGTGATCTACGTGTTGAATTTTCTCGACAGGACGATCATCTACATCCTGTTTCCATTGATAAAAAAGGAGATGGAGTTCAGCGACACGCAACTCGCGTTACTTGGGACAACGTCGTTTGTGATCTTTTACACGATTCTCGGCATTCCATTCGGACGTATCGCGGACCGAGGTTCGCGGAGCAAGATAATTGCGATCGGAGTAATAGTTTGGAGTTTGTTCTCGGGCCTGACAGCGTTTGCGAATGATTTCTGGACGTTGTTTGCTTGCCGGTTGATGGTCGGCGTCGGCGAAGCGACTCTAGGACCGGCGGCGATATCGCTGCTCGCTGACTATTTCCCGCCGGCACGTCGTGCGACAGTAACGAGCATTTACTCGATGGGCATCGCTATCGGCGCAGGAATGGCGGCTTTGCTCGGCGGCAGTTTAAGCCAATTCGGCTGGCGTACTGCATTTATGCTGATCGGATTTCCGGGAATAGTGTTCGGCATGCTGGCATTCGTGCTGAAGGAGCCGTCACGAACCATCGCGGCCGCAAACGACGTCAATTACTCGCCGACCGATTGGAAACGGCTGCTCAAAACCCGATCTTCATTCTCCTTTGTCTTGGTTACTCTCTGTTCGGCCTCGCGACAAACAGTATCTCTATCTGGGGAGCCGTATTCATCTCGCGAGTGCATACGATCGATATTCCTACCTACGGCTTCTGGGCAGGAGTGATGACACTCGCGGCCGGCATTCCGGCGACACTCTTTGCTGGTGCGTTGGCTGACTGGTTCAAAGCAAAAGGGTTTGGGCGAATGGCATTCGGGACTTTGCTTTGTCTGATCTCAGTTCCGCTCTGGATCGCGGTCCTTTTTCGGGCAATTTCTACGTAATCGTTCCGGCGGGCTTTTTGTTGCTGTTTACGGGCCTCGGTTGGGTCGGTGCGGCGGCGGCAGATGTCACAGAGATCGCCGGCGTCAATCTTCGCGGGCTCGGGATCGCGATGTTCTTCTTCGCGGTCAATGTCGGCTCGTATCTGATCGGCTCCAATGTGATCGGCATTCTAAGCGACAGATTCGGCTCTACCGCCGAGCCCAAGATGCTCAGCTATGCGCTTCTCGTATGTCCGGCGGCATGTCTCCTCGGTGCAATACTGCTATTCGCGGGAAACCGAAAAATGAAGGCTGTAGCCTGACCGATATCAGCCATTGTTATCAACTTTTCTCGAACGCCAAACGAATGTTATGATTTACCAATAATATGTCGTTAATGCTGCAAGAGATCGCCGAACAACCCGAAGTTTTGGAGCGGACCATTTGCTCAGAACGCGATAAGGTTGGACGCCTCAGCGGCTTTTTGCGAAGCCGAGATGTTGATCTTATCGTGATCGTCGCCCGCGGCAGTTCGGATAATGCATCGTTATTTGGTCGATATCTACTCGAAGTCACGACCGGAATTCCCGTTTCTCTTTCAGCTCCGTCGGTAATAACGCTTTACAATGCAAAATTGGATCTGAGCAGAGCTCTTGTCGTCGGAGTGTCGCAATCGGGCGAAGGCACGGACATCAACGCCGTACTCGAATCAGCAAAGGCGTCCGGAGCATTCACGCTCGGCATCACGAACGAGGCCGATTCGACAATGGCACAAATCACTGACGAAACGCTGCTCATTCACGCCGGACGCGAACTCAGCGTCGCCGCGACAAAGACATACACGGGGCAAATGCTGCATTTTTACATGCTCGCGGCGGCATTGGCGGACAATGGACTCGAGTTTGAAAAGATCCCCTCTTACGCCGCAAATGCTCTGGAATTGCTTCCAAATGTGCGAGATATGGTCGATCGATACACATTCATGGAAAACTGTGTGGTTGTCGGTCGCGGCATGAATTACGGCAATTCGTACGAGTTGGCTCTCAAGTTAATGGAAACATGCTATGTCGTTGCCGAGCGGTTTTCGTCGGCTGATTTTTTCCACGGGCCGCTTGCGATCGTCGAACGGCGTTTTCCAGTGATAATGTTTGGCCCGGCAGGAGTTACGAAAAAAGCAGCGTCGATCTGCTTGAAGAGCTTCGCGACCTGAAAGCAGATTGCCTATCTATCACAAATGACGAAGATATCGCGGCTCTTTCGCCGCATAGCCTGCGTATGCCCGCTATGGACGAATTTCTGACGCCGATTCCGTTTATAGTTCCGGCTCAGCTCTTTGCCGCACTTCTCTCTGAGGCAAAAGGCATCGATCCGGATGCCCCGCGATCGCTCACAAAAGTAACTAAGACACTCTAATTAATTATATTCGGAGGCTGCTCGAAGCAATGCCTCTCGCATTGCTCCGGCGTTATTCCAGCGGAGTTCTACCTGCTTGGCAAGTGCAGTCTCGATAACAGCGGCGACCTTTAGAGGGATATCGGGGATACGCTGCGTGAGAGGAACTATCGGCTTTTCAAAGATCGCTTTAACCGTCTCGGAAATACCGGCTTTGGGGCCGATATCGAGAGCATGAGCAGCCGTTATAAGGCTGTAGGCAGTCATTCCAAGCGCGTAAATATCGGACGGCGGACGAACCTCCTTAAAATCACGAACCTGTTCGGGCGGCATGTATGCGATCGTTCCCGCAACGTCACCGACCATCGTGACGCCGCTCATACCGGTCTGTTTATAGCTCTTTGAGAGGCCAAAATCCGTAAGTTTCGCAGTCGAATTGGGATAAGTTCCCTCGATCAGGATGTTCTGTTCCTTGATGTCGCGATGGACGAAACCGAGGTTGTGGGCGAATTCTAAGGCCGCGAGCGTCTGCTCGATTATCCTCACGGCCTCACGCCAATGCAGGCGGCCGCCCTGGTGCTTGGCGAGCCGTGAGGCGTCCATCCCGCTGATAAATTCGGTGACAAGATAGACAATGCCATTGTGCGTACCGTGCTCGATATAGCTGACGATGTTCGGATGGCGAAGCGACGATGCGACCTCGATCTCTCGAAGAAATCGCTTGAGCGACTGTTCGCTCACCGCGACCTCGGGCAATAAGGTCTTGATCGCAACTGCACGTCCATCCTTTTCCGAGCGGCCTAGCATGACGCTACCCATCCCGCCTTGGCCGATGATACGGATCATCTGATAGTTCGGTATCGGCTGCGGATTTTGACGAAGCTTTTCGCGGCAATCGTCGCAGACGAACGTCATATTCGCGTCGGCGTTCGATGCTTCAACGCTAGCCGGCACACCGCAATTGAGACACGAAACCGAGACGAGGGACGGATGTGTATGCCCGAATGTGTCGGGAGTGCCGCCCATTTCATCAAGATCTGCGAGCACTTCCACCTCGAGGACCGTTTCGCCGCCCTGTATGCGGTCGCCGCTCTTCAAGTGAGCCGTATCGACACGCAGACCGTTTACGAACGTTCCGTTTGTCGACCCCAGATCTCGAAGAAATGCCTGCGGAGGAGCGATCTCAATGAGACAATGATGGCGAGAGAAGAAGCGATCCTGCGGCAGACAGAACTGTGAATCTTCGCTCCGCCCGATCATGAATGTATCGTGCTGATCAAATGTGAACGATCGTCCGGTTTGCGGCCCCGCTACGACATTTAGGCTAACACGCATTATTAAAAGCTAATTGATTCTCACAAAGGGCATGCCCTAAGTCTACATATTTCCTAAAATACTCAGGAATATTGCTGCACCGTATAGTATTACCACAAGAACAACGATAGCGATGTAAACGAGTCCGGTGACAATACCGCCGATCGCGAGGCCGCGGCCTCCGTTCGCCTGAGGGTCTTTCTTGATCTGGGACAAGGCAATAAATCCAGTGATCAACGCCGCCGGCGAAAGTAGGACCCCAATGTAGCAGCACCAACCGATCGTAATGCTGCCGATCCCAAGACACAGTGAAACGATCGCGAGCGTCTGGTTCGGCGACATCGACATCGGATATTGTCCCATCATCTGCTGCCCCTGATAAACGGCGGGCGGCGGTGCGGACGGCTGCTGCCAACTGACGGGATTTGTGACCCGAGCCTCATTCATTATCACGGTCGGGGGCGGATCGTCTCGATAGGCACCGGGCTGAGGAGCCATCTGCAGCAATAACTCGCCGTCCTCGAGACAAAAGTTAAGGTTCTCGTCAGTGTAGGTTTTGCTACATCTTGGGCATTGCTTCATAAGTTATCCTGCCGCTAACCGCTATTTTCTGATCTCGAGGTTCTTGAATCCGACCTTTACCTTGTCGCCCGAATAAAGCCCAACAACACCGCCGGCATACCCGTAAACGTTCTTGATCGAGGTCACGAGTGTCCCATTGATATAAAGGTCGATCTTGTCTTTTGAAATGTCGCGAACCTCCAGTACATTCTCCTGGCTGCCTTCCTTGATAGCGTCAGACTTTGTCCAGCTAACAACATTTTTCTCATCGCCGGGGACGTGATTTACGACGTGGTATTTCTTTGTTTTCGTGTTTATCAGAAAAGCGTACCCCTGCTGCAGAGGTGTCGGGTTGCTGTGGAATACGAGTCCATAACCGAGACTCGAGTCTGCCGCATCGACGTTTCGCACTGTTACTGAGATATCCGCATTTTCGCTCTTAAAATCACTGTCATCCGGAGCAGCGAGAACGTAATAGAATTTCTTCTGCTTAGATGTGAGCATCAATTCTCCGTTGGTGTATTCCGAGTCGGCATAAAGCGAATTGGGGTTCAGCCATTTTTCAATGTCAACCTTTTTCACATTTGTACGGGTCGATGTCGACGTGGAATTAGTTGGCGGATTCTTGTCGCCAAATGTTGGTGATGGCGATGTCTTTGCGTTGTTCGTGTTCGTCGTAGAGTTCGAAGTCTTGTCAGCTTGAGAGCCAATGTAGATAAGAGCCCCGAGCCCGCCGCCGCCGCAGACCAAAACCAATACACCAAGAATCAACAACACCCATATCCAGGTCTTCGACGACTTTGCCGGCGGCTGCATCGAATATGGCTGAGGGGCAGTGTTCCAGCCCGGCTGTTGAGGTTGCTGGGCTTGCTGGCCCGGAAAGGAACCTGGGGCCGATTGACTCGGCGAGGTTACTCTGGGCTGATTTAACAGCACCGTTTCAGGCATCGCGTCGCCGCCAGCCTGTGTCAAAACAGTGCCGTCATCGAGACAAAAGTTCAGATTCTGGTCGGTATATGTCTTTTGACATTTGGGGCAAATTTTCATCTTCGTTGTCCTCAGTTAAATTTCGAAACGCAATTCAGATTGCCGATATTATACGCATTTATCGACGCGAACGCGACTTTTTCGGGCACAAATTATTTCCAAGTCGAAATTTCGCAGATCAGAGCGAAATTCCGCACTTTCCGCAGAATTTTATGTGTGCGGGATAATCACTGCCGCAGCGCCGGCAAAGGCGTTCGGCCTGCGTGGGGCTTGACGGCTGAAACTGTGAGGTAAAGCCCACCGCAGGCCGCGAGGCAGGTATCATTGCAGGTGTAATATTGAGGCCGCAGCGTCCGCAGAATCGCGAAAATTCAGGCAAACGGGCTGAACATCGCGGACACGGAAAGCTCGACTGTGTATCGCCCGGGCTAACGATAATGAACGATCCGCCGCCGCATCTTCCGCAAAATTTGACACCGTCGGCGAATCGGGAATTACAGTTCGAGCACGCAACAATTGCGGGCATCAGACTCGATGCCGGCGATCCGCTACTGCTCCCCTGGGATGAGGACGGCTGACTCGACGAACCATGAAGCGTCCTCAATTGAGCTTGTATGACCTGTTCGTTGCCGCCCGCCTGAATCTCGATCAACCGTTCGTCATCACGCTCACCGGCCTTTGACACCCTCAGAATATGCTGTCCGACGGGTATGTCGGACAATACCACGCGGCCCGAGCTTCCAACGCTCGCCTTTCGCTCGTCGTTGACATAGACCTCCGAGCCATTAGGAGCCATCACAACCAGACGCGAACCTCCGGATCGCTTGTTTTCGCTTATGTCATCGGCAGCTTCTTCTAGTTCGGCGATCCATTCTGCCACCGTATCGGGGCGATCTTTCGGGTCGATCTCAAGCGAACGCATTACAATTCGATCGACATCGGCCGGCACATCGGATCGGAGTGACGAAAGCGGTGCCGGCTTATGCATGATCTTCTGCATAACAAGCTGCATAAGATCGCCTGTGAACGGCGTTTTGCCGCCGAGCATAAGGTAAGCGATAGTACCGAGAGCGTAAAGATCCGCACGCTTATCTACTCCGACCTCGGGCTGCATTTGTTCGGGTGACATGAATTCGGGCGTGCCAATGATACCGCGTGACGATGGCGTCGCGTTTGACGTAGCGTCAGTAACGGTTTGATTCACGATCTTTGCGAGGCCAAAGTCCCCGACCTTTACAAAACCGTCGCCACCCTTACCCTTTTGCATGATGAAAATATTGGCGGGCTTGAGATCGCGGTGGAGGATATTGAGGTCGTGTGCAGCATCAACGCCGTCAGCGATCTGCCGAAGCAACCTGACTGCTCGCTTTACCGGCAAAGTTCCCTCGCGGCGGAGTAGCTTGTGCAGCGTCTCGCCCTCGACGTATTCCATCACAAGGTAGAAAATGCCCTCCGGGGTTTCCCCAAAGTCACTGACGCTCACTGTATTCGGATGCTGGATCGACGCGGCGGCCTGAGCCTCGCGTTCGAACCGTGCGATCGCTTCGCCTTCCTGCAGGTCCTCGCTGCTCAACAGATCCTGACGAACGGTCTTGACGGCAAGCTTTTTTGTTGCGAACTTTGTGTCCTTTGCGAGATAGACCTGTCCCATCGCACCGCGGCCGAGCCGGCTCTCGAGCAGGTAACGCCCGGCCAGGACCTGGCTTCCGGGCAAAGAGTGCTTTGTCGCCGTTTGATCGCCTGGACAGGCCAGTATCTCGTCAGGGTAACAAAGCTCACATTTCGGACATTCTCTCATCTCGATAATTATACTGAATGCTGACGCATAATTAACCAAATGAGAACGCGTGATTCTAATAAAAGTTGCGAATTTTGGACTTTGAAATAGTTTTTGCTATACTTTCGTTTGCTCTGGGTCGTTAGCTCAGTTGGTAGAGCAACGGACTCTTAATCCGTGGGTCGCAGGTTCAATCCCTGCACGGCCTACCAGTTCAAATAGAAATGAGGTTGCCACTTTGGTAACCTCATTTTTATTATGTGAATTCGACCGATCAAGTTAGCTCAAACCTGATCACGCCATTTTAGAACTTCTTCCCGCAGTATCGGGTTTTGCTGGAAGCTGCCGGTCTGTCCGTGAGCGGCCGTCGCCCGCTGAATATGCCAATAGCTCAGGCCAAGTTTTCCGACGGCGCGCAGGTAACGGCTTCGGGCCTTGTATTTGCCCGAAAACAGTCCGCTTATCAGCCAACCCGAACTCTTGAACGCCGAAGTTGCCGTAGTCGCGAGTTCTTGCGAAATGAGCCCGCGGGCTATATCGATCGCTAGCATTTCGGTCAGGATCTTATTCTGCCGCCGCATAATATTGATCGAAAATCCAACAAAGAAACAAAACAGCGGTATCTGTAATACGGCGTAACAAATAAGGAATGAGCAAAGTCCGACAATGCCGGGCTGGCCAAGCTGTGAGCAGACGCCTATGCCGAATTTGTCGAATAGATCCGCACTGTAACCGGCAAGGCCGTTCCACGTCGCATGCAGTCCAACTGCGACGCAATATCCTAAGAACGGAGCCACGACCTTGACCCAAGTTTTATGCGATTCGCGGGCTATGCCGCAGCCTATGCCGGTCATCGCGGTAAACGTCACATGCGCAAATGGCGAGAGTATCCCGCGAAGCAAAAATGTAATAACAAGTGCGACCGGGCCGCCCTGGCCGAGTGCCCGGCCGTAATAGAGAACATTCTCGACCGTGGCAAAACCCAAGGCGATCACTCCCGCGAAAACGATCCCATCGAGAATATCGTCGAAATACTTGCGGAAAAAGATCAGCAGGATCAACACACCGAGGCCCTTTGAACCTTCTTCAAAAATGGGTGCCGACATTACACTTCCAACCGCTTCACCTGCTTCGGGCGAATATATGATACTGGCCGCGGTGCCGAGCACAGTGTTAATGACGAACGACACCACTACGGCAACGAGAGCTCCCCAAGCAAATGCAAGAGCGAGCAGCCAAAGAGGTTCAGGATCGTAGCGGTCGAGCCAGATCAGTGGGATCACATAAATGGCTGCCGGTATGAACGCAATGAAAGTAGCAATTACAGCCGGCACAACGCCGACCGTAACAAACATCAGCAATGCGACGATCGCCATCAGGAACGTGATCACAACAAGTGTGATACCGATGCCAATATATTTTCCCGTTTTGTCAGGTTCGGGTTTGACCGCGGTGGCACCGAGTCCAAAATTGGCAAGCGAAGATTGAATACTTACAGGTTCGCTGCGGGCGAGCTGATTGAATTGTTCGATCTGGGCCTGACGGAACTCTTCTTTCGGCATGGCAACCTGCGTCAAGACCTCGCCGTCAATTGCGACATTTGCCGTCACGCCGTTCTTACCAAACTGGATCAGATCGCCATTGGTTAGCTTAGCTGTTGTTACGGAATTGCCGTTCAAAAATGTACCATTGGTACTCTGGTTGTCAGTGACGTAAAAACCGTCGGCTTTTGTTTCTATGAACGCGTGCTGCTTTGAGGCGATCCTCTCCGAAAGAGGATCAAATCGAATGCTGCAGGTTTCTGCTCGTCCGACCGAAAGAAAACCGCTTTCGAGCTCGAATCTTTGCCCGGAGAGAGATCCGCCGTTTATCGTCAGATGCAATTTCATACTGCAATAATAGAAACAAAAAGCCCAAAGTCAAGCTGTTTGCTCAACTTCGGGCATTAAGGTCAATTTCAGTTGATATTACGGTTGGATCGATGCGGGTATCGGAGCGTCGCCGCCCGAGCCAAAAACACGAACGCTAAAGCTTCCGTTGGTGCTGTTCAACCGATACCAGGCATTTGAGCTTGGCCTGAATACAGCAATGTCTGCCTTTCCGTCTCCATCATAATCAGCCGGGACAGGGATATCTTCGGCAATTCCGAACCGAACGACCGCAAACGAATTGCTCGAACCGGATTTAAGATAATACCAGTTCCCTTCACTTGGACGGTACACCGCTATGTCCGATCTGCCGTCGCCGTCGAAATCGGTCGATACAGGGCGATCGGTAGGCAAACCGAACGGCGTGATCAGTGCCGAGCCGTTCGAGCTTTGTTTAATGTACCAAACACCCGTCGATGGCCTATAGATCGCAAGATCTGCTTTACCGTCGCCGTCATAGTCGCCGGTGAATGCCTTGTCGGTGCTTAAGCCCCAGCCCTCAATGCGAATGCCTGCGGTGCTTTGCTGAATGTACCAAACGCCGGTTGACGGCCTGAATACAGCCACGTCCGTCTTGCCATCACCATCGTAATCTCCGGGAACGGGAATATCAGTACTAATGCCAAAATTTACCGCAAGGAAGTTTCCGGGATTGCTGCTTCGGCGGATCCACCACGTTCCTGTCGACGGACGGAAGATAGCCATATCAGCTCGTCCGTCACCATCATAATCGCCCGGAGTGAGTTTGTCCGTAGCAAAACCAAAATTGGTCTGCGACGCCGACGAATTTGAACTATTCTCGATGTTCCACATTCCGGTTGCCGGCGTGAATGCAGAAAAATCGGTCTTCTTATCGCCGTCAAAATCGGCAATATTGTTTTTCGACGTTATATCGATGACATAGAGCCCGGTTGAAAGGTCGCCAAGAAGCACTTTGTTTTCGCCGAGAAACGGAAACACAGCCCAGTTACCGTTGTACCCGGCGATCTGCTGGCCGTTACGCAAATTTGTGCCGCACATCATGTCGGCCCGATCAATATTCGAATTCGCTTGTTGGACCTCACGGAGATCTTCCTCAGTAAACTGAGCAGGCCACGTATCATAACGCCCCGCTAATACCGGATCGGATGGATCGGTTATGTCAAAGACCAACGTGCCTGCCTGATACCATGCAACATACAGCTTGTTTCCCATCACGACTGGATTATGAGGCGTCACCGCAACGATGCCGAGGTCGTTCATTGAAACCCGTTTCACCAAAAATGCGGATCCCGGATTCGTAACGTCAAATACGCGAATATCGCCGGGATTTGCCGAAGCACTATCACCGATCTCCCGTGCACTATAGAGGTAGTTCCCGTCTTCGCTTGTCCACGCACTGTGATTTGAATTGAATCCGACTGCGACTGAACCAAGAAGTACAGGTGCTTGCGAAGCCAATGTCGACATATCGTAAATATCAACTCGCGTGCTGCTTACGAATCCGGACAAAAACAAACGATTGCCACGGATGTGCATCGCGTGAACCCAACCGCCGTCGCTGGATTGAAAACTCCATTTCAAGACGGCAGCCGCAGGGTTGGTAACATTGATGATCCTCAAGTCGCGGGCTGTTCCGGTGCCGGTCGAATTTGAATTCTCCAGCAGATAACGCTGTCCGCCCTGGTCGAACACCATCATTTCATGGATGGTGTTATGCCCGCCGCCGTTGGTCGAATTTACGATCCCGAGCAGCTGTGGGCTCGCGGGATTGGTCAGATCGACGATATGAACGCCGCCCGTGTTACCTGTTCCGAAATAACCGCGGTTTCCAATCACGATCGCCTCAAGAAACTGTAAGTTAGCTCCCGGATTGTACCAAGACGCTAGCACAGGGGCGTCAGGATTTGAAATGTTAAAAATAAACACTCCGCGGCAATTATAGCTTCCCATTACGGCTATATTTCCGTCCGCGTAAATATCAGCGAATTTCAAAGCTGATGTGGTCGCACAAGCCGGCTGGATCTGGGCCCGCAGCCGCATCGGCAATTGGGCATCGGCCTGAGCAGCAAACGCGGACAAGGCAATAATGCCGGCGGCGAGCGCAAAAGGTATGCGGCACGCTCGTAGAAATGTTTGAATCATTAGTGTCTCCGGAAACAGATTTAATCGCGAGAAAATCAATCTATATAGATAGACCTTTTTGATCTGAATTGCAAGTGAAAGGCCCGATATTCGAAAAACAAATATCGGGCTAAGTGTCCATTTTCAAAAACCTTTTAGGCAATATACCGACTTTGACCGACATCCCGCATATCCAGGTCAAAAGTACCGGGATCGACCTTTCGAAAGCGCTTATTTCGACTAAGTGAAACAGCCACTGAGATCGTAGGATTATTACCCTTGAATTTCATCCCGCCGGAAATCAGCAGATTATACAATTCATTGACGTGGAGCGGTCGGCCGGCTTCGCGAAGAAGCAACGTGCAAGCCTGCGTAATGGTGCGGTCGCTGAATCGCGAGCTGAGCGGCTCCATGTTGGTCGAACGCGAAGGAACGCTGCGGTGTTGGCTGAGATAGGCGACAGTTCCGTGGCTGCGGGCACTTTCGCGGTTGATCGGCGAAGGCCGTTCGAAAGACGGCTGCGGCCTGTCGGTCGATTGGCTGATCTCGTACTCGTCGTCGATCCGCATAGTACTTGGTGACGACCGGCGGCTTCCCGAACGCATCGTTACCAACAGGCTGTCGATCGCCTGTTCCGTCTGCGATGCACTTTTTTCGAGGGCATCGATCTCTTCACGAAGCAATTCGACCTCGTTCTCAGCTTCGCGCAGACGGCCCATCAGGCGGTTTTGAGCGTTGCGTGTTTGTCGAAGGCTCTGTTCGAGCGTTCCTATAAGATTTTCGTCTAACATATTGAAAACAGACGCTTTATGTGTTTGGTATTACGGCTGGATTTGCCTTTTGAACCATCGGTCGGAAACTACGCTTTTCGCTGGATGACGAACTCGGGTATCTCCTCTAAAGCAGAACGATACTCTGTTTCCGGCAAAACATCAAGACTTTTTCTTGCGAGGCGGGCAAAATTGTTTGCCTCCTCCGTGATCGAGTCAATGATACCGTCGTTTCGAAGGCGATCCATAATTGTTTCACGCGGAAAACTCGTGTAATCGCCGTCGAACATGATCTTTTCGAAAACCGCCTTCAACGATTTGTCGGATTGGACTAGCTTTATCAATGGAAGCGTTAATTTGCCTTCTAAAAGGTCAACGCCGGCGGCCTTGCCGAGGCTTTCGCCGTCGGACGTGAGATCGAGAATATCATCGGCAAGTTGGAACGCGATGCCGAGATTCAGCCCGTAATCGCGCATAGCATTTTGCACCTCAAGAGTCGCTCCGCCCAAGATCGCACCGATCTCGCAGCACGCCGAGAACAGGAACGCCGTCTTTCGCCGCAAAATGTCAAAATAATCGTCAACCGTAATATCAAGCCGAGCGATCATCGTCATCTGGATGAGCTCGCCCTCGGTCATCTTTCGCGTTAGACGCGTCAAGATATCCAATATCTCAAGGGAACGCTCTCTGAGGGCCGTCTCAAACGCCGACATGTACAGCCAATCGCCCATAAGAACGGCGGTTTGATTGCCAAATCTCGCGTTTATCGAAGCCCGATTTCGCCGCACGTCGGCGTTGTCAATAATGTCGTCATGCACCAGCGTCGCCGTATGCAGCATCTCCATCACGGTCGCCAGCCGAATAACATTGTCCGCCGAGCCTTCGCCGCCGACGCCATAATTCGTCAAAACCAACAACGCCGGCCGCACACGCTTCCCGCCCGAAGCCCGCAGATAATCGCCCAGGTAATTGATTACCTGAATATTAGACCGAGCCTGCCGCTCAAACTCCGCCTCAACAAGCGCTAGTTCTTCGCCCACCAGACCGAATATCTTGCGCGCAGTGGCATTTGGGAGCAATTCTTTTTTTGATGTGGCGAATGTTTGCACAGGTGCTAATTTAACGGCGAAGTAAGCGATCGATCTACAGATCAGATTCAATGTCGCTCCAGGTCAGCTCACAATCTTTCAATATCTTATAAAACAGACCTTTGCCAATCGATTCGTTTGAGTGAATTGGAATCACTGTTGACCGCCCATCGGCATGTCTCACGAAGTGATGGCTGCCTTCGATTCTAATTACCTCGAAACCTCGCTTCCGAAGAATTTTTAGGAGTCGTTTCCCATCGATTGTCGGAACGTTTGTCATACTTCAACCGACATTCGTTGAAATCCGACAAATCTCGGCGTAGGAGTCTGAAGTTTTTCAACCTCCAGACAAAGTTCGATCGCTTCTTTAATACGAACCATTAACTCGTCAAGCGAGCGAGCCTGCGTGTGGCAGCCATGAAGTTCGGGAACAGATGCGACCAACATGCCGTCCTCATCTTCCTCAATGAGAATATTAAAATCTCTAGTCATAGCTAGTTACTCCTAAAATTATCAAACGTCATATCGATGCCAAAATCGTGGGCCTTTAGCTTTGCGATGACATCCTGGAGCGTATCGCGGTCTTTGCCTGAGACTCGGACGGTTTCGCCCTGGATCGAGGGTTGGACCTTGAATTTGTTGTCTTTGATGTAGCGAACGACCTCTTTGGCCTTTTCGATCGGGATTCCCTGCTGAACCTTGACGAGCTGTCGAACGGTGCCGCCGGCGGCGGCCTCAATGGTCTGATAATCGAGAGCCTTGAGCGAGATGCCTCGTTTGAGAAGTTTGCTTTGGAGGATGTCGTTCATGTTGCGAAGACGCGTTTCGTCCTCGGCAGTCATGATGAGATCCTTGTCCTTTAGTTCGACCGCCGCCTTGCTGCCCTTAAAATCGAACCGCTGCGAGATCTCTTTCGAGGTCTGATTCAAAGCGTTATTCAGCTCCGCGTAGTCTGTTTTCGAGACGATATCAAATGTATTTTCTTTTGCCATGATCTTATGTTCTTTGGTTTCCAAGGTGTCCCATTTTTCGACACTCAGCGCGCGCAATGGAAAAACCGATGTATTTTATATGCCCTACTCTTTAATTCTAACCGATTTTGGTTCGATCGCACCCATTTTCTAAGCGGTTATTCCGTCAAGTCGGAAGATATTCATGAAATTCGAAGTGGTTGCCTCCGCGAGTTCGTTGACATCGATCGAGTAAAATCCCGCAAGAAAATTGGCAGTGTGAACCACATAGCTCGGCTCGTTGCGCTTGCCGCGAAATGGAACCGGCGTGAGGAACGGACAATCGGTCTCGATCAGCAAACGGTCGAGCGGCACAACTCTGGCGGCGTCACGAAGATTTTCGGCCTTTTTGAACGTGACGTTTCCGGCAAACGATATCAGAAACCCGATCTTCATCAGCGCCTCGGCCATCGACGCGGTGCCGCCAAAGCAATGCATGATCCCGCGAAACCCATTATACGAGCATTCTTGGGTCAGGATCTCAACGGTCTCGTCGTCCGCATCGCGGCTGTGAATGATAATCGGCAGATCAAGTTCCCTCGCCGTCCGGATCTGGCGTCGAAAGACATCACGCTGCACATCGCGAGGGCTATGGTCATAGTAATAATCAAGTCCGATCTCGCCCCACGCGATCACTTTTTTACTGGATCTTACGAGTTCAACGAGGTGGTTTTCAGCTTTGTCGTCATACAGCTTCGCATCATGCGGATGAACGCCGACCGACGCGTAGACATCATCATATTTCTCTGCAACCGCCACCGCCCGCCGAAAATCGTCCGAGTGAGGATCGCCAGTCCCGATGTTCAGCATCGCGGCCACGCCATGAGCACGAGCACGCTCAACAACTTCGTCGCGATCCGCATCAAACTGCTCGCCGTCTATGTGACAGTGGGAATCTATTAGGTTCATTTATTGTTAACTGACTATGGACTCGGGAGAGCATCAAAATTAATTTTCTCCAGCGCATCGATGGCTTTTTTTCGATCTCGCTCGTCGAAATAGGTCAGTGTAATGGACAGAATATGATTATTTCTTGGAAAGATAAAAATCGCTTGATACTGATATAGTTCGCCCAGCTTTATCTTTGTTTCAAGAGTGTAAACAGAAACTGCTCCAAGTTTCGCCAAGGCCGGTTTCTTAGTCACTTCGTAGATTGTTATTTTGGAAACTATGGTTTCGACTGTTTCGGCAAGCTTGCGGGCCTCTTCAATTGAATTGCCCTTTACTCCCAGATTGAGAGCGATCATCGCGTTACCATCACTACCAAGCGGCTTTGAAACAAATGATGCCAAATTCTGTCTGGATTTCGGAAGGGCTAGGCCTCGGTCTGAGTTAGCTGAAACAATGTCCATGCCTACCTTTCTAACGCCATCCATGTCCTCATCACTGACCTTGAGCCATTTTTCCGGCAGTAAAATAGAAAATCCAAAATATTTGCTCTTGAAAATGCCGTTGACGAATGTGCTCTCAAAAAGTGGGGATGACGACGGAGTTTGAATAGCAACTGGCTTTCTCTTGAGAAGGACCGAAGAAAAAAATCGCTTCTCATCAGCTTGCCCGTTCGCGAATGAAGGTTTTGAGGGCGGGCTGTCTTTTCCGACCTCGTTCAGTGGCATCGATACCAAAATATATATAGCTCGATCGAAAACAAAACACCTCAGTCGCGTTGGCAGATATGCGGCATCCTTCGGAACAGTTGCCATTTCTACACCAAGTTTTCCTTCAAAACGAAAGTCGGCAACAACCTCAAATTTTTCTGACGAATCCTCCGCAAATCCGCTTGCAGCCTCTGTGTATATTTCCCGAAGCAGCGTTTCGTCCTCGACAGAATATGGAAGTCCCAATCGACCCACGACATAGGACGCTTCGTCGCCAACGCTTATGTACATCTCAAGACGAGAATTTCCAACACCTTCATCATAAAAGGTCTCAGCTTGCCTGACAGGTTCTCGTGGGAGTTCTACGTCAATATCAAAATTAGAAAGGACGTGCGGCCTCCACTTTACTGGTTTCTCGAGGCTACGAGCTATGTCTGATTGGATCTCCGCCTCGGTTCGCTCGGTCTTATCGGCAGGCGTTGGCTTGGGCGAAGGCGTGCTCTTTGGTGCCGCGACGAGCGGCGGCGGCCCTTGCGAAAACGCGGTCATCGAAAATAGCAACACACCGATCGCAGCAAAATGCACGAAACGCATACTATTTTAACCTCGCTCCAATATCCACATTCTCGATAAACGCCGCAAGAGCCGGCTTTTCGCCAGTTCCGTCTTCGAGGCTGGCGGCGCAGATCATGCCTTGGGATTCCAGGCCTCGCATTTTGCGAGGTTTTAGGTTGGCGACGACGACGACTTTGCGGCCGATGAGGGTCTCGGGCTCGTAGTATTCCGCGAGGCCGGCGAGTATCTGGCGGTATTCGGGTTCGCCGAGATCGATCTCGAAACGGAGGAGTTTGTCGGCGTTCGGGATGCGTTCGGCGACCTTGATCTCGCCGACCTTCAATTCGACCTTGAGAAAATCATCAATGGTGATGAAGTTATCGACTTCGGCTTCTACTTGTTCGACCGCGACGGGCGACCCAGTCGCTACCGCTTCCGGTTCTGACTCCTGACTTCTGGCTTCCGACTTCTCTGCAATTTCATTCATAACTTTGTTCTTATCAATTCTTGGGAAAACACCGATCGTTTCGCCGATCTTTGTTCCGGTGGCGAGTTCGCCCCATTTTAGGTTTGCAGGATCGAGCGTGGCGATGTCTTCGCTGAGGCCGATCTGGCTGTAGATATTTTTTGCCGACTCGGGCATAACCGGATAGAGCAGAACGCACAGCCATCGCAGCGTTTCGCTCGCTCGATAGAGCACGGCGTTTAGCGTCTCGGCTTGTTTTTCGTCTTTGATCAGCTCCCACGGTTTTGAGTCGGAAATCAGCTTGTCAACGCGTGCGATGACCGTCCAGATAGTTTCCAGACCTTGGCTGAATTCGAAATTGTCGAACCGCCGCAAAAATTCGTCGCGGGCGTGCTCGATCACCGAAACGAGGTCCTGGCCGTCCGGGTCGATACCCGCACGGCGTGCCTGTAGATAATTTTCCTCAGCGATCTTGCCGTTTGGGACGAGGCCTTCGCGGTATTTGGTTATCATCGAGAATGTACGGCTGGCGAGATTGCCGAGGCCGCTGGCGAGATCGGCATTTGCACGCTCGATCAGATTTTCGTAGCCGAATTTTCCGTCCTGCCCAAAAACCATCTCGCGCAGCACAAAGTAACGCAGTGCATCGACCTGAAAATGCTCGTGCAGCACATCGACCTCGATCACGTTGCCGATCGTCTTTCCCATCTTTCGGCCATCGGCGTCGAGCCACATTCCGTGAGCGTAAACTGTCTTAGGCAGAGGCAATCCGGCCGCGGCCAGGAACGAGAACCAATAGACCGTGTGAAATCGCAGGATGTCCTTGCCTACGAGATGCGTCACATTTTGCCAGTATTTCTCAAACCCGACCGAGGCCTTTGCAGAATTGCCGTAACCGATCGCCGTTATGTAATTTGAAAGCGCGTCGAGCCAGACGTACATCACGTGTTCATCGTCATCCGGCACCGGAACGCCCCACGAAACGGAATCCTTCATACGGCTGATCGATAGATCCTGCAGGCCGCTTCTAACGAACGAAATGACCTCGTTCTTTCTTCCCTCTGGTCGTAAGAGTCCAGGCGAATTCTCAATTACCTCGATCAGAAAGTCGTCATAGTCAGAGAGACGAAAATAATAGCTGTCCTCGAGGACAAGGTCAGAGGAGTCGAATGAATCAGACACCGTGGAGTATCATGGTCGATCACACGCTGGCGCCTGCGCGTCCTCGACCGGATCAATCTTCACTGACGGAACTCTCAAGCCAGTCGGCGAAAAGACTGGCTTCAGCCGGTTTCACCAATCCTCGCTCTACAGCCAGGTTCAACTCGGAAATAATTCTCCCTCTGGTTTCAAAGTGTTGGACTTTCCAACGTTCGGTCAGCTTCCCCTTTGAACTCTGCACATGGTCCGCAAAACCAGCCTTCGTAAAAGCCTTTGTAGATCGTGTCGTTCCCTTTCGGCGTCTTGTTTTTGGCGATCTCACGCCACAGATGTTGGACGCCTTCGTAATGAAACGGCTCGGTCGTCCGCATGAAGATGTCGTATCCGCCATTTTCCCCGTCAAGCCGAAAATCGTGGAACATCCGTTTCAATTCGCCCGCGATCAGATCGACCTGCTCTTTAGGTGTTCGCCCATTCTTTTCCGCCGCTCGCTGGATGTTTATTCCATGCTCGTCCGTTCCGGTCAAAAAATAGGTATCGAACCCACGCTGCCGCTTATGCCGACGGATAGCGTCCGCGACGATCGTCGTGTACAAATGCCCCAAATGCGGCAAACTGTTCGCGTAATAGATCGGCGTAGTGATGTAGAAAGTATTGTTCATTTATTCCTACGCTTATTTCCCAAACCGCTTCTTATCTGCCGATGAGAACTCGTCCGTGTCCTTGTAACGCGGCACAGTCGGCGAATTTGCGATCTTGAGGGCGATCGCGAGGCCGAGTTCGGCGTTTTGGACCATCGACGCGGCGTCCCACCAATCGTAATACTGGTCAGATGGCTGATGATAATATTTGGCTGTGTAATTGCTGAAGAAATTCAGTGCTTCGCCCGTCAGAGGCGTGACGAAATCGTCACCATGCCGCAGCGAGATCGCGGGAACGCCGACCTTGGCAAACGGAAAGTGATCTGAACGGAAAAAGAAGCCTTGCTCAGGCCGCATGTCGCCCTCGACCGTCATTTTTCGTTCAGCCGCGACCTCATCGACAAATATGCCGAGCGACGACCGTTCGGCTCCGAGAGCCGAGAAATCCTTAGTCTTTCCAAAGAAATTAACACCGTCAATGTTGACGTTTCCCGCGATCTTATTCAGCGAGAACAGCGGGTTTGCGGCAAAATACTCAGCGCCTAAGAGGCCTTGTTCTTCGGCTGTCGGGAAAAAGAAGACGGTCGAGCGTTTTGGCCGCTGCTTTTTCGGCATTTTCGCGATCACATCTCCAATGCCGAGGATCGCCGCGATCCCCGAAGCGTTATCGTAAGCGCCGTTATAGATCTTGTCGCCGGTCGCATCAGCCTCGCCGATGCCGAGGTGGTCCCAATGGCCCGAGAACACAACATACTCCTTCTTAAGCTTCGGATCGCTGCCTTCGATCAATCCGGCGACATTTGGCGAATCGAATGTCTTGAATTCACTCTTCAGGTTAAGTTTGACGTTGAGCCCCGTCTTTACGGGCTTGAACCCTCGTTTCACCGCGCTGCCGCGAAGCTGCTCGATGTTGAGCCCGGCGAGTTTCAGCATTCGGGATGCAGCCTCATTGGTCATCCACGATTTCACCTTGAGAAACGGCGTTTTGTCGCCAGCTGTGCGGGCTATCTCATATCGCCAATTACCGTTCGAAGTCCGAACAACATTCCATCCGTAACCGGCGGATTCGTTCGTGTGGATGAGTATCACTCCGGCTGCACCGCGGCGGGCGGCCTCTTCGTATTTGTAGGTCCAGCGGCCGTAATATGTTAGTGCTTTTCCGCCAAAAAGGTTCGGCTCATCGGCCGTTGCGGGCGGATCGTTGACCATGATCATCAGGATCTTACCCTTGTAATCGTCAGGCGAACCGCTGTAATCGTTCCAGTTATACTGCGGTGCATCAACGCCATAGCCGACAAAGACCACTTCGCTGTCGACCGAGACATCCGCCATTTGGGCACTTGTCGTCGCGACAAATTCATCGCCGAATTTGTACGAAGCGGTTGCCGGGCCCTTTGAAACCTCAAGTTTCGTATTCGGGTCCGCCTTAACACCGACAAGCTTTACGTTTTGAAAATAGCTTTTGCCGTTCGCGGGTTTGATGCCGCCCGCTTTCATCTCGTCGGCGATGTACTGTGCCGCACGTTTGCCGCCGTCGGTACCGGGCCCGCGGCCTTCGAAATCGTCGGCCGAGAGACGTTTGACGCGTGAGCGCATCTTGTTCGCATCAAAACTCGCGGTGCGGTCCTGAGCGAACGCCAAAGATGAAATAAACGTAAGTGTTAGAAATACGGCAGTTATTCTTTTCATTGATCCTCTATCCCTTGATTAGTGACATTGCTTCAGCTCGTGTTCGCGAGTCTGTTCTAAATCCGCCGAGAACCGCCGACGTTATAGTCACTGCTCCCGGTTTTTTCACACCGCGGAGCGTCATGCACGTATGTTCGGCCTCGATCACGACCATTACGCCGATCGGATCGAGGTTGTCGTAGAGCGTTTGCGCGATCTGCTGCGTCAGGCGTTCCTGGACTTGGAGGCGACGAGCGAATACCTCCGCGATGCGGGCGAGTTTTGACAAACCCGACGATGCGGCCGCCCTTTGGAATATAGGCGATATGGCACTTTCCGGTGAACGGAGCGAGGTGGTGTTCGCAGACCGACGCGATCGAAATATCCTTGACGATCACCATCTCGTCGTGCGAATCGCCCGGCAGCGGAACGATATGTTCGCTCGCGTCGGTCCACATTCCCTCGGTCAGTTCGGCATAAAAATCCGCAACGCGATCTGGCGTTTTCTGCAGCCCTTCGCGATCCGGATCTTCGCCCATGCCCTCGAGCATCAGCCGGACGCCGTCAGCGATCTTTTGGAGATCGACCTTTCTTTTTGTCTTATTCGCCATAATATCCTACGCATTTGCCGCGTTCGCCATTTCATTTTCTGTGAGTTTTGCCAAAGCAGCTTCGCGAACCATCTTGAACGGCACACTGTTCTTAATGGCCGAAAGTCTGACGTGTTCGTATTCCGGCATTGAATTGACGATCTTACCGTCCAACTTCGCGATCTTTACATCAATCTCGCCGAATTCGGTCGAAACCGTTACTATTTCGCGGTCGAGACATTCTCTCTCAACGATTTTGAAACGTACACCGATCGTAGTTGTCTCGGTGTAGAGCAATTGTGTTAGAACGTCCTTTTTATCTGCCTGACAGAGCATCGAGATCATCGTCGCGGGGCGATTTTTCTTCATTTGGATCGGCGTGAACCAGCAATCAAGAGCACCGAGTTCGAAAGATCGCTCCATCACAAAACCAAGTATCTGCGGCGAAACATCATCGATATTCGTCTCAATCAGCGTCAATTGTTCGAGGTTCGTTAAGGGCTTTTCGCTCCCCTCACTTCGACCGAGGATCAACCGCAGAACATTTGGGAATTTCTCGTACTGTCGGGTTCCCGCTCCGTACGCAGACTGCTCAACCATCATCTCAGGAATTGTACCGTAACTATCACACAGGGTTGATATTATCGCCGCACCTGTTGGTGTTATCAGTTCCCCTTCGATCTCAGTCGAATATATTGGAATGCCGGTCAAAAGCTCTGCCACTGCCGGCGGCGGAACCGGGAATTTGCCGTGTGCCATCTCGGCAAATCCGCTGCCGACGTGTATTTTCGAACATACAAACCGTTCGATGCCCAGCATATCGAATGCGATGCAAGCCCCGACAACGTCGACGATGGCGTCCATCGCTCCGACCTCGTGAAAATGGACCTTATTCAAGTCGATGCCGTGGATCTTTGCCTCAGCCTCCGCCAGCCTTGTGAATATAGCGATCGCACGCGATCTGACCGATTCTGCTAGCGTCGAATTGCCGATAATCGCTTCGATATGATGCAAATGCCTGTGAACGTGCTCATGCGGGACTTTTACGTCCAGATGCGTCGCCAATATGCCTGATCGGTCAACATCCGTAAAAACCAGCTCAAATTCGACGATATCAAGTTTCTTCAAATCCGAAACGAGCCTGTCGCGGTCAATACCAAGTGCCGCCAAAGCTCCGAGGATCATGTTCCCGCTCGCACCTGCAAAACAATCAAAATACAATGTTCGCATAAAGATATGATTCTAGCGGTTTTGGTGTAAAAAGGGAAAAATCGCCGGTCTGTACGAGCTCCCTGACTTCTTTTGTCTTACTTCGCGGCCTCTCGTCTTTCGTGGATATTCCTTAACCGCTGCAATCAGATCTCACTTAAAGACGCCAAGAACGCAAAGTTTGGAAAGGAAGGAGCGATCGGGAAAATATGAGATTTTGGCAAAATTAACACACAACGTCTATACTTACTCTTTTATTTGCTACTGCGTTATATAGCCATTATGACCTTGATCGAGATACAAGAGACCCTTCGCGAGGCCGTTCGCGTGACTGCTCTGCAGCAATTCAATATCGAATTAGCCTCTGTTACGGCCGAAACGCCGCCAAAGACCGAGCTTGGCGACATCGCATTCCCTGTTGCATTCGAACTTGCAAAACAGATCAAACAAGCGACCGGCGAAAAGAAAAATCCGCGTGAAATAGCCGAGACATTGAGATCCGCACTCGAAAAAGTCGATTTCGTTGGCCATGTCGAGGTGGCGGGAGCAGGGTACCTAAACGTCTTTTTTGATCGTTCGCGATTTTTGGCGGCAAACGCCTTGGCCGAACCTTTGCCGAATGCCGGTGCATCGCATCTGCCCGATGCCCTGAAGGTCTGCGTCGAGCACACATCGGTCAACCCGAACAAGTCCGCACACATCGGCCACGTTCGCAATTCGGTGCTTGGCGATACGTTTCAACGGATCCTGAAAGCGACCGGAAAACGCGTCGAGGTCCAAAATTACATCGACAATACCGGAGTTCAAGTAGCAGATGTGGTTGTCGGATTCATCTATCTGGAAAATAGGGACTTACCGGCTATCAAGTCGCTCGATTCCGAACTCAGGGCCGCGGGAAAGACGTTCGATTATTATTGCTGGGACCTTTACACAAAGGTGGGTGTTGAATATCAAACTAACGAAGCACTCAAAGAAAAACGTGCCGAGGTTTTGCATCTGATCGAGGAAGGCGGAAACGATACTGCAGAGCTTGCGGATTTTGTCGCGACCCGCAATGTTGAGTGCATTCTCGACACGATGGAACGCCTCTCGATCCGATACGATCTGCTGCCGCGTGAATCTGAGATCCTGCATCTGCACTTTTGGGATCGTGCGTTCGAGCAAATGAAACAGCTAGGCGTTATCCGTTACGAGAACGAAGGCAAACAGGCCGGATGTTGGGTAATGCCATTCGAAGAGCACACCGGAACCGAAGAACACGAAAACGACAAGATCCTCGTAAGGTCAAACGGCACAGTCACTTATACAGGCAAGGACATCGCCTATCAGATGTGGAAACTCGGGATCCTCGGCCTTGATTTTAATTACAAATACTTCCACAAATACGCGAACGGCCACGATGTTTGGATCACGACCGCCGACGCTGGAACGCAGGCTGCCAGCCTGCCGGTATTCGGCCACGGCGAGACGATCTACAACGTGATCGATTCGCGGCAGTCATACCCGCAGGACATTGTCCGAAAAGGCGTCGCGGCGATCTCGCCGGAACGAGGCGAAAAGGCGAGTATTCATCTCTCGTACGAAATGGTCGCTCTCTCGCCGGCGGCCGCCGAGGAGCTTGGATTCAAGCTTTCGGACGACGACCGCAAAAAACCCTTCATCGAGATGAGCGGCCGTAAGGGCCTCGGCGTAAAGGCCGACGACCTGATCGACCGGCTCGAAACGAACGCTCTCGCCGAGGTCGAATCGCGGCACGCGGAATCGTCAGACGAATTAAAGCGCAAGATCGCGCATCAACTGGCTGTCGGAGCCTTGCGTTACTTTCTGCTGAAATTCACGCGAAATACGGTGATCGTGTTCGATTTCAAAGAAGCGTTGTCATTTGAGGGCGAGACGGGTTGCTTTTGCCAATACTCGGCAGTTCGTGCAAATTCGATCTTCCGAAAACTCGAAGAAAAAGGCGAAACGCTCGAAGATTGCCGCGATCGCCTCAGCGAAACCGGAGCAACGCTCGAATTGCTTGCATCAGAGACCGGTACCGACATCTGGTCTATGGTCGTCCTCGCGGCCCGTCTCGAAGAAACGGTCGAACAGGCTGCGAAGCAGACCGAGCCGGCAATACTCGCAAAATACACATTCCAACTCGCCAAAGCGTTCAATCTTTTCTACCACAACCACAAGATCTTGATCGAACCGGACGACGTTAAGCGAGCGGTTTTGATCGTTACGGCAGACATTGCGCGTCGTTCCCTTACCTCGGCTCTGGATACGTTGGGAATCGAAGTCCCTGAGAAGATGTAAGGAAGGGGGAACGACCTGATTTGCAAATGGCGGCCGCGAAAACTAGAGTTTAAGTTTTGTATTTGTAGTGGAATAATCAATCTATGCTGATCGTTATGAAACCCGGGGCTACGGCGTCGGAAATAGAAATGGTACTTAACGCGATAGAGGCTCTCGGCTATCGAGGCTATCCTTTGCCCGGCGAAACGCGTACCGCGATCGGCATTACCGGCAATAAGGGTTCGGTCGATCCGGCACATTTCGAAAATTTGCCCGGAGTCTCGCAGGCGATCCGCGTCACACAGCCTTACAAACTGATCTCAAAAGATCTGCGGCCCGAGCGATCTGTCATCAAGGTCGGAACCGGAACGATCGGCGGGAGCGAACTTGCATTGATCGCCGGCCCGTGTGCGATCGAAAGCCGCGAACAGCTCTTTGCCGCGGCCGAAACGGTCGCCAAGAGCGGAGCGAAGTTCTTTCGGGGCGGAGCGTATAAGCCGCGCACTTCGCCATACGCTTTTCAGGGAATGGGCGAAGATGGTCTGAAGATGCTCGCTGAGGTTAGAGAGCAATTTGGCCTAAATATTGTTACCGAGGCGATGGATGAGGCGGGCGTCGATGCTGTCGTAAAATACGGCGACTGCATCCAGATCGGCGCACGTAATATGCAGAATTTCTCACTGCTTAAATATGTCGGCAAGACCCAAACCCCCGTGCTGCTGAAACGCGGCCTGTCGGCAACACTCGGCGAGTTTTTGCTCGCCGCAGAATATATCATGGCCGAGGGAAATCGTGACGTCATACTGTGCGAACGCGGTATTCGCACGTTCGCCGATCATGCCCGAAACACGATGGACCTTTCGATAGTGCCGGCAGTGCATCGCATTACGCACTTGCCGATCATTGTCGATCCTTCGCACGGCACCGGCCGCAATTATATGGTCACACCGCTAGCTCGTGCAGCCGTCGCAGTCGGCGCGGACGGACTGATAATCGAGGTCCATCCAAAGCCGGAAGAAGCCTTGTGCGATGGTGCCCAGGCGTTGACGCTGGATCAGTATGTTGAGCTTGTGCGGCAGGTTCAAATTATCAGCGGCGCGATCAACGTCAATGAAGAAGTTGTCGCCGCCGTATAAGTTCGTTACTCGACGACAATTGCATAGATCGTTTTCCGATACCAGTCGGCGAGATTTTCTTCTGAGAGTGTTCCTTGAGCGAGATCGTAGAACTGCCGGTACGTTTCTGCCGGCTCTACATCGAAATCAAAACCGTTGAGATTTAGAAACGCGACGGAAACGACCAAAGCCGTTCTCTTATTGCCGTCGAGAAACGGGTGGTTTTTTGCAATACCATACGCATAGCTTGCCGCTAACGCAGCAATATCTACGTTTTCGCCATACGCGTTGAGGTTCTGTGGACGTGCCAATGCCGAGAGCAAGAGCCCTTCGTCGCGCAACCCTTCGGTTCCTCCATGTTCGGCGATCTGCCGATTATGGTAGGCAAAGACTACATCGATCTCTATCCATTCTACTTCCTGTATCATTCAGCCAATTTCTTGAGAACGTCTTTGTGCTTCTTCATTACTCGTTCGCCGGCCTCCATTTGCCGCGCGAAACGTTCGTCATAGGCGCTGATCTCGATACCTCTTGGAGTCTCAGTTACATAAACCGAATCACCTTTGGTGACTCGTAAACGCGAGAGGATTTCCTTTGGCAGGATCACACCTACCGAATTACCGACAGTAGTTATTTTTAAGGTTGCAGTCATAATGTATTTCCTCACAAACCAATATTCGTATAACATATGTTATATAGAACAGTCAAAAAAAATCCGCGTATGTTCCCGAAACATACGCGGATCTTTGTTTTCTCGCGGCTGGCGCCTTTTGCCTATTTTGCCAGACGGAGTTTGAAAAGCGAATAAAACTGAACGTAACAGCTGATCATAGCCGCGATGATCAAAAAGGTCATCGGCATAAAGCCCAACGACAACGGAAGCATCACGCCCAACCCCACACCAACTGCTGCGATCAGCCCACGAAACGCGAGCCAAGGAGCAAATGCCGGCGGTTCAGCACCTGACGGCAAGAAATAAGGCAGGACCAGCATCATCATCGTCGTGATCGACAGCAAAAGCGTGTCAAACCCGAAGACGCTCGCGCTGCGTCCTAATTCCAGTGTCAGAAAAAACAACACAAAAGTCGTGTCGATCGCAAAACTACCGCCAAAATTGATCTTGTTGTCTCGTGTCATGTCGCTTCTCATTTTATATGGTGTATGTAATATGTGTAATTAGCCGACGGTTCTTACTTCTTCTTGCTGAACTGCTGATATGCCACGCGAAACAGCTCGGACAAGGCTTCGGCTGTCTCCGGGGTTAGTTTACGGTCTGCACGCAGGTGAGCCTTGATGATCTCAGGCGTAGCTTCGTGCGGGTAATAGACCACTGGCTCGACGGTTTCGCCCGACTGTGCGAACATCATTCGATCGACAGGCATATCCAGCCATTTCGAAAGCCGAGCGATGTTGTCCGCATCGGGACGACCCGTTCCATTCTCAATACGCGAGAGCGTCGAAGCCGAGACATTTGTCACGTCAGCAACGTCACGCAAACTCATGTCGAGCTCTTCGCGGCGTCGCTTGATCGCCTTTCCCAACTCGACCGTACTCAATAAACTTTCATTCTTATATGAACCCATATTATTCTCCTTTTGCCTCCATGAATTGTTAGTGCCATAAAGCACTTTCCATTGCACAGATAAAACATAACATACGAAAATATTAAATGCAACACCAAATTTCACACTTGCAACAAATAATTTTATTTGCTAATCTGTATCACAGATGCAACGTATGGGATGCATCTATTGATAACTAACTGAGTCGCATGGTCTGACACGCGGCGAACAGGCGTCAGCAAATCCAAGTATTTACGGGCACCTCAGACACGCCCGACACGAACTACACGGACGAATTGATGCAGATACACAAGTAGGAGAAATGAAAATGAAACGCAACACAGTAAACGAAACGAACGGAACCGAAACGGAAACTATTTTTGATGAAATAGAAACTTTGAGTAATGTCCTTGATTTTTCATCGACCTTGCGTGAACTTCGCAAGACCGTTGACCCGCATTTGATCCGGCAGCGAGCCGGACGCCGCGACCGCAACGGCCAGATGCACATGGTCGAATATGTCGAATGGCATACGGTAGCCGACATACTCGATGAACACGCTCCGAATTGGGGCCATACGGTGAAGGACATCCGGCCGATCGGCGACATTATTACTGTAACGGTAGCGATAACCATCGATGGAATTACCCGCGAAGGTGTCGGGACCGGCAAGACGGCCAGTGAGACCGGGATCAAGAAAGCCGAACACGACGCCCTGAAACGTGCGGCCGTAAAATTCGGCATCGCCCGTGAGCTTTATAAAAAGGAATTCGATCTGGTCGAGCAGGACGATGTCGTTCAGATCAGCGAAACGCGTCAATTCAGCGATCCCGTCGCGAAGAGCCTTGGCGACATGGTGACGGCAAAACAGCTCGGCATGATACGTGCGATCGCCCGCGAAGCGGATCTTGATGCCGAACAGGAATGTTCACAGCTGCTCAAATGCCGGGTTGATGAGCTTTCAAAACGGGCTGCGTCGGATCTGATCGATCATTTACAGACATTGAATCGGAACGCAGGTACCGCCGTGCCGATGCGTCGAGCAGGATAAGTGCCCTATCCGGGCACACACGAAGTTTTGAGCTGCGGATCGCCCCGTCCGCCTTACTCCATGAGGCAGAGAATGCTCCCGCCCGCAGCTCAAAGCGTTTTCTTAACTCCCATTGAACTAATATCTTTTCCCTTGCGTAAAAATGCGCATTGGGACAATATACTCGAACATTTCGTAAAACCAATAATAGGAGAAAAACTATGGCACAAGAAGCAAGTGGATTTGCCGGACCCGCGACGGGTAGTTTTTGCTGGACCGAGATCGCCAGTTCTGACGCGGCAAAGTGTAAGGAATTTTACACGAACGTATTCGGATGGAAATTTAAGGACAGCAACGCGACCGACGGGATATTCGCCTATCACGAGTACTCAACCGGTGGTGATTATCCGGCCGGAGGACTCTATGAGATCACACCTGAGATGTGCGTCGAGGGACAACCCCTGCCGCCGCCGCATTTTATGACATATGTTGCAGTCGACGACGTCGACGAAAATGCGAAATTAGCGGTGGAACTCGGCGGAAAGGTCGTTCACGGGCCAATGGATATACCAAATACCGGCAGAATGGCGATCATTCAAGATCCGACCGGAGCGATGATATCGACATTTAAGATGGCAGAAGGAGGGCACAATGGCTGATTTTGAAATTCCTAAACATGGTGATATCTGTTGGCGAGAACTCCGAACGAAAGATCTCGGAGCGGCCCTCGATTTTTATACAAAGCTCTTTGATTGGACGCTTGAACAATCGAAGGTAGCGGCCGGAATGGACTATAAAGAGATCATAGTAGACGGTACTGCAACCGGCGGCATGATGAGCATGGAAGGCGACGATTGGGGCGGTCTGCCATCGCATTGGGCAACGTACGTTGCCGTCGACAATGCGGACGATACTGTCGCAAAGATCACGGCAAATGGCGGCAGCGTCCAAGTTCCGCCGTTTGACGCACCGGGGGTCGGCCGAATGTCGATGGTTGCCGATCCGTCAGGGGCAAACTTCGCGATCATCCAATTCACCGAGCAGATGCAGGATATTGGCCAGCGAAACAAACGAAAGGCACGAAATAGGATCTCTTATTTCGTGCCTTTCGTGTATTTTGTGGCAAATCCTATCGCGTTCCCGTGAACGGCAGCGGGTCGGGGACGATCGGTGCCGATAGCGTACCGCTCATTGCGTTGCCGTCGACCTTCCCGGAGATCGCAAATTCGATCGGCTGCCCCTGCATTTCAGCATTGGCTGTCGCGGCGAGTTTGCTGCCCGTCACCATACCGCCTGTAATATCGCCATTGCCGAGCATTGTTTCCAGGACACCAGTAACACTTTCGCCGTTCTGCTCGAGAGTTAGAGAAACCGGCAATTGCTGACCTTGAAAATCGACCATCAGCGACCATTTTCCGGCAACATTTGCTGTCCCTTGATCATTATTGTTCATTTTGTACTTTTCGACATCCTGAGGATGTCCATCGGTGTCGAATATTTCGACACTCGCCGCATAGCTTTCGACCTGCGGCAAAACTTCCTCGGCATCACCGACTATCACGATCGCCATTTCATCCGGCCGAACACACTTTTGAGCAACTGCCAGAACTTGTTCGGGCGTTACTGCATCCACGTGATCGCGATATGTTTGGAGATAGTCATCAGGCAAGCCGTAGAGGTGCTGATTGACGATCAGCGTGGTCATGCCGCTTTGGGTCTCGGCACGCAGCGGAAAAACGCCGGTCAGGAAATTCTTAGCGTCGGCAAGCTCTTCGTCGCCGACCGGTTCAGTTCGGATCCGCTCCAATTCGTAGAAAAACTCTTTCAGCGAATCACCGGTAACGGCCGTTCGAACTTCAGCGGTCGCCTCAATTTCGCCTGCGAGTTTCTTTGTTTCGAGCCGGGTGTATGCTCCGTATGTATATCCCTTTTCCTCACGAAGATTCATAAATATTCGTGAAGAAGCTCCGGCACCGAGCACTTGGTTCATCACGATCAGCGGGAAATAATCAGGGTCGTCGCGTTTGACGCCGAGGTTCGTGAGTACGATATTCGACTGGGCCGAGCCCGGCCTGTCAACGATCGTGATGCTGCGTGCATTTCGCTCGGGCGGTTCCGGAAAATCGTGCGACACGCCGCTTCCCTGCTCCCAATCACCAAAAAGTTCATTCAGGTCCGCGAGAAATTCGTCTTTGTTGACATCACCGACCACGATGAACATCGCGTTATTCGGAACAAATCGAGCGGTGTGAAATTTCACGACCTGCTCTCGGGTCAGCTTTTCGATGTCTTCGGCACTAGGTGATACTTTCGAATACGGATGTTTGCCGTAAACAAGCCTCGCTGCCTGTTCGCCGGCGAGAAAACCGGGCTGGGATCGCTGAAATTTGAGATTCTCGACCGTATTTCTGCGATAAAGATCCAGTTCCTCCTCCGGAAATGTCGGCCGCAGTACGACCTCTGCCATTAGGTGGAGCACCTCGGTCGCATAGAGAGATAAACTCGACGCCGCAACGATCGTAAAATCGTCCGACGAACTCGAAGAAATGCTCGCCCCTAACCGTTCGATCTTTTCGGCGAGTTGGAGACTAGTATATTCGCTCGTGCCTTCCGTCAACATCGAGGTCATCGCCGATGTCAGGCCCGTCATATCCCTTGGATCGTGGATGTCGCCCGAATGGAACGCAAGCCGATAACTGACCAACGGGAGCCGCTCGTCCTGAAAGATAACCACGCGCACTCCATTCTTGAGGGTCGTTTGGATCGGTTTTGGTATTTCGAACGCAACCGGAGCCAAAGGCGCCGGAGCAATTTTTCGTAATTCTGGGGTCATAAAATTTGGATTCTCATCCTTTTCCCGCCGGGACTACATCAAGAAGAGCTCGGTTCTCGGTGTTCAAAAACTTTCCGACCGCATTTCTTATTTGATCGGCAGTGACGGAAAGCAGTGATTCGAGTTCGGTATTGACGATCGTCGGATCGCCGTCATAAAGTGCAAATTCAGCGATCTGTTGGGCTCGCGACATCGATGACTGTCGTATACGGACGGAATCGTTGATGAGCTGATTCTCGATCTTTTCCATCTCCTCGGTCGTTGGACCGTGGGTTGCGAGATCGTGGATCTCATTCATTATCGTCTCGCGGATCTTGCTTAGATCCTTTTCAGGTTTTGGGATCGCTCCGATAAAAATACTCGAAGGGCCGCGGCGTTCGTCAGTAAAGCCAAACAATTGGATGACCGACTCTTCGCCCTTTACCAATTTCTGATAGAGCCGCGAACTGTCGCCGTCATAGAGCACCTTTCCGGCTAGATACAACGCATAGAATTCGGCCGAACGCCTTGGCGGTATCTTCCAGCCGATCAGAAACGCCGGGAACGGTGCTAGTTTGTCTTCCCACTCTTTGTACGTCGAAGCGACTTCGACCGGTTCGGTCACATCGAGTTCGGGCGGCAATGTCTGTGAAGGAATGTCGCCAAAATACGTCTCGATCAGCTCTTTTGCCGTCGCTGCCTCAAATGCGCCGGACAAGACAATCACCGCATTATTCGGAGCGTAGTAGATGCGGAAAAATTCCTGAACGTCCTCGACCGTCGCAGCGTCGAGATGGTCCATCGAACCGATCGTCGAGTGCGAATTGGCAAAGTTCTTGTAGATCATCTCATTGATCAGATCAAAAATTTGGCCGTACGGCTGATTGTCGTAACGCAGACGCTTTTCTTCCTTGACAGCTTCGCGTTGGTTGTCGAGATTTTCCTGCGTGACGGCCAGAGATCGCATGCGGTCGGATTCGAGCCAGAGTGCCAGCGGCAGCTGGTTCGCCGGGAGCGTTTCGTAATAATTCGTACGCTCGCTCGACGTGGTGCCGTTCATTGTGCCGCCGGCTTTCATAATATGTTGGAAATGCCCAGCCTTAGGCACATTTTCCGAGCCCTGGAACATCATGTGTTCGAACAAATGCGCAAAGCCGGTGCGGTCAGGGCGTTCGTTCCGCGAACCGACGTTGTAGTAGACAGCAACCGACACGACCGGAGCCGAATTATCAAAATTAAGCACAACCCGAAGCCCGTTAGCCAGGCGGTATTCCTCGATCTCAAGCGGCGGTAATTTGAATGTTTCTGACATAAATTCTTTTCAATTTGACCAACAAAAGTTGGAATTTATCGCTACTTCAATGAGAACACTTTGCCCGACAAAAATCAAAATCAGCGAGCCGCGGACCCGCTTTCAATTGTTTCCAAACTTATCCGCAGCTTTATGAATCCAATCACATGCTGCGAGCGAAATGCTCACTTGAATCACAGTGTTAGTTTATTAGTAATTTCGCCTTAGTTTTCTTTATAACCAGAACTATGATCTTGGAATCGACTCAAAACTCACAAACCAATGTTTTTCTAGGACTTATTCCGTCGGTTGTCAAAGCCGCCGACGCAAGACTGCCGACCAAATACGGCGATTTTCGCATCGCAGGATATAGATCGCTAACCAGCGACGAGGAATTTGTCGTTGTTTACAAGGGCAGACTCAGGACGGCCGATGCGGTTCCCGTTCGAATCCACTCGCAATGTATGACGGGTGATGTGTTTCATTCGGCTAAATGCGATTGCGGTGAGCAGCTGCAGTTTGCGATGGAAACGATCGCGAGAGAAGGCCGCGGCGTTGTCGTCTATCAGCAGCAGGAAGGCCGCGGGATCGGCATTATCAATAAGATCCGGGCATACGCACTGCAGGACGAAGGTGCTGACACGATCGAAGCAAACGTAAAACTCGGCCTCGATGTCGACGCCCGCCGATACGAACAATGCGTCGAGATCCTCCGCGACCTCGGCCTAACCCGCGTTAAAGCTCTGACCAACAATCCGGACAAGATCCAGGCGATCCGCAACGGCGGCATCGAGGTCGTTGAACGCGTCGCGATCGAATTCGAGCCGTCAAAGGATACCCAGAAATATCTCAGTGTCAAAAAGTTTCAAATGGGACACCTCCTCAGCCTGGTCACATCCTAATTTCCCCCAATATACCTTAAAGAACCTCATCAACAGCACGAACAGGCTAACGGCTTGTTCGTGTTCTTCTTTGTCAGCAAGAATAAATGACGAAGTACTGTGACCCAACACACATTTCCCGGTCGAAAACGGGCGTACATTTAACGTAGAGGGAGAAAGCGAGGTAAAAACAATGAAAGGATTCAAATCATCGATTGAAAAAGAAACGATCGCAAACAGCGATTTTCGCAGGGTTTTGTACACGTCAAAATATAGCCAGCTTGTTTTGATGAGCTTGCTGCCGAATGAAGAGATAGGGCTCGAGACCCATACTTCCAATGATCAATTCTTCCGCGTCGAAAAGGGCACCGGTAAGTGCATCATCGACGGCAACGAATACGATCTGACTGACGGCGATGCGATCGTCGTTCCATCGGGCTCGCGACACAACGTGATTAACACGTCGGCGACGGAGCCGTTGAAGCTGTATACGATCTACTCGCCGCCGCATCATCGCGACGGTATAGTTCGTCCAACCAAGCGTGACGCCGAGACCGATAAAGAGGAATTTGATGGCAAGACGACCGAATAGTCCAATAAAAATATCGCGGCTGATATGATGTTGAAGACGTCCGGGCTTTCGCTAGGCACCTAAAATGGGTACCGGAGGACGAAATATGGAACAAGAGGAATTTGCGGCTGACGACGGGATCATCGATGTCGAGACCCGAGCCGAATTTGACACAGCTGCCGACGTCGGCGAAGAAGAAACTCAAAGTATGATCTCGAAATTGATCGAGAACACGGATTCTTCGCCGATCTTGTCCGGCGGTGATGTGGACGCAGCATGGGAAGATTCAGCGGTAGGCGAAGAATCTGTCGGCGGCGAAAATCCCACGCCGGACCAGAGCGTCGTCGAAGACCTTGGCGTAGCGATGGGATTAACGTACGAGGATAACGAACCGCTAGGGGGCGAACAAAAGCTCGAAAAACGTGACCGAGACCGTTGGGAACTCGACCCCGCTTCCTCGGAAGATCGTGAAAGGTGAACACCTTAGAATTAGGAAACTTACTGACGATTTACCCGAAAAGCACAAATGTAGATTTTTATCGGGTCTGAATTTGAGGTCTGCCTGTAATTCGTGGCAAACCTCTTACGATTTTTCCTGATTCTCTCTCGCGATCGCGTAAAGGGCGGATTTGACCTGAAATGGCGTGAGATTAGGATATCCCTCAACAAAGCGTGCGACGATGCCGACGATGTGAGGGCAGGCAAAGCTGTTGCCCGTAAGGTTACGGTGCCCGCCGCCGGGCCATGCTGTGCGGACGTTGACGCCGGGAGCTGTCAATTCGATCACGTCGCCGTATTTGAACCCGAATTTCAGCGGATCGGTCTCGTCGCTTTTTATCACCGAGACCAGCGAAGACGAAAATACTGACGGAAAGCTCGGCTGCGGCAGATTGTTTGCGGCCGCTACGACAATGCAGCCCGCCTGATACGCACGGTCGAGCATGTCATGGAGCGGAGAAAAGAACTGAGGCTTTGTCGTGCCGAGGCTGAGGTTGATGACCTTATATTTCTTTTTGATCGCGTATTCGAGTCCCGCCAGAAAGACCTGGCCATCACCAAGTCCGCCCGCCCCAAGTACTTTGATACTCGCAAATTTCGCGTCCGGTGCGATCGACGCGATGATTCCCGCACACGCGGTCCCGTGACCCGCCGAATCGCCCGCGGTCGAAGCATCAAAAACCACCCGATTACCTTCTACACGGGCCTCGACCGATTCGATCACCTTACCCGTTAGATCAGGATGCTCGGTCTCGATGCCGCTGTCGACGATCGCGACCGTTACGCCGCGTCCGGTCGCCTCGCGCCAATTATGTCTCGGCGCAAAGTAAGCCGACATCGTCCCGAGAAATTGTGACTCATCAATCATAAGAGTTGGCCCACGAAAAACACAAAAGGCACGAAATATTGGAATTCAGATGGTTGCCGCATACTGACAATTAAATGTTTCCTAAACACTTTCTTTGTTTCGTGATTTTCGTGCATTTCGTGGGCTGATCTTTTCCTAATACTGCAAATAGCTCGTCTCACCCTTTTCGTCCGAGAACCGTACGATCGATTCCAGCAGTTCGCGGCATAATTTGCGCTCGGCGTCGCCTCGGCCGGCGACCTCGCGAAGCAGGACGGCGAGGTCCATCCGTTCGCGGTGCTCGGCGGAATTACGTGTTCCTGCGAGCCAGTCCCGCATGGCCGATAGATCCGATTCCCGTGATTCTGCCAGAACCTTTGTGCTCAGATCGCGAAGCAATTTCGCAGATTCATGTGCACTTACCAGCGACGCGATCGAATCGGCATAGATGGCAGCCGTATCAAGTTCGTCAGACGTAAACGGCGCGAACGGCTGGGAGCCGCTGCGATTGATGAATTCGAGCACGCCTATGATCTCGTCTTTGAACCGCAGCGGCGTCGCCAGGATCGTCTGCGTCGAATAGCCGGTCGCACGATCGACCTCTGCGTAAAACGTGCTGTCCTCGCCCACGTCCGAAACGGCCATCGGCTGTCCTGACATCAAGACAAATCCCGCTATTCCCTTCCCGGCCGGCACATGCATTCCGATAAGCTGATCGGCGACCTTACCGGTTGCCGCGAGGAAACGCAGATCGCCTAATTCGCCTTCGCGAACAAGGACCGAAGCGTCTTCCGAATTCATTTTCGCGGCAGAAACGGCAAGGAGTTCGTTGATCGATGTCGTGATCGGCTCCGTAAGCACGTTAGCGATATCGATGGTCTCGATCAGGCGTCTGAGCCGAACGGTCAGATCATTTGGGCTTTCTTCCGGCATACGGTGATTTTGAATCAAAAATCCGCTTTTATCAAACAGTCTAAAATTCGTTGCGATTTGGCTGGAATCTGTCGGCGATTAGACGTATTATCGCAGCATACAAACCTTGAACCGGCGGATGCTGGGTGCCGCTCGCACCGCCGGATTTTTAATTTTCGAGAGCATCTGAAATGCATTCGCAATATGCCTCGAAGAGTGGTGTGTTGCGTTTTTGCGGGCCGAAATTATGGCGAATATTCGTTCGATCGTTTGTGTTCTTGTGCTCTGCTCTTTTGCCTCGTCGGTCGGAGCACAGGCTCGTTTGCCGTTCGATAAGCCGGCTGAGCCATTTATTCTCAAAAATGGCAGTTCATTCTCGGCATCCGGCGGAAACGGCGGTTTCGACGTTTCCGGCAGTTCAAAGCCCACTCGGATCGCCGCCGAGATCCTCGAAGCGCAGGATATTATTCGCCGCAATCACATCTCGGGCCGAAAGATCACACTGAACGATCTAACTAAGTCCACGATGGAAGGCGCACTGTCGACACTCGATCCGCATTCCACCTATTTCGATCCCGCAGAATGGAAAGAAATGCTCGATGAGGAACAGAGCAGCTACAGCGGGATCGGTGCGTCGATCGCAAATTATGAGATCTCCGGAGACGCGAACACCTATATCGTCGCGGCATTTCCCGGCTCGGCCGCCGCTAAAGCTGAACTCCGATATGGCGATAGGATCGTAGCGGTGAACGGTGAACGTGTCGTGGGCAGTGAGTCCGCCGTCGTTCGCGACAAACTTCGCGGGCCGGACGGCACGATGGTCAAAGTAACTCTCTTGCGTGCCGCAACGAACCGAGAGGAAACAGTATCACTTCGCCGCGGCCCCGTGCCGCAGCCGTCGATACCGGACGCATACATTATCCGTCCCGGCATCGGCTATATCGCTCTCACCGACGGATTTAATTACACAACCAATGACGAATTCAACTCAGCAATGCTTAGGCTGAAGCGTCAGGGAATGCGTTCGCTGGTGCTCGATCTCCGCGGAAATCCCGGCGGAATAGTCGATCAGGCGGTAAAGGTCGTCGAGAAATTTCTGCCGGTTCGATCCGTGATCGTTACACAGAAAGGTCGTTCCCGGCTCGACAACCGCGTTTGGCGTTCGACAAATCCAACTCCCGAAACGATGCCGCTCGTCGTCCTGGTTGACGAAAACTCCGCATCTGCATCAGAGATCGTAGCCGGTGCGATGCAGGATCAAGATCGGGCACTGATCGTTGGTGAGCGGACATTCGGAAAGGGCCTCGTGCAAAGTGTTCTTGACCTCCCGGCTGGCTCCGGTCTGACACTTACAACGGCGAGATATCTGACGCCGGCCGGCCGTTCCATACAGCGTGATTATACACAGACAGGGCTTTACGAATATTTCAACCACGTGCCGACATCTGCTGCGATAGATAAACCTTATTTTGAGGCCCGAACGGTTACCGACCGAAAAGTATTCGGAGGCGACGGAATTTTGCCGGACGAGGTAGTCAAGCTGCCGTCGATGTCGGAACGCCAGATCTCGCTTTTGGATCCGATGTTCTTTTTTGTTCGCGACGCAGCGAACGGCCGCGTCGCGGGGTATGTACCTAGTGGCCGGACCATCAATGTCAGTTATGGAACGCGGATCGAATCCTCGGATCTCCCGGGAAATGCCGCGTTGGTCTCAGCGTTTGAGAGCTATCTGATGTCTCACCCCGAATTCAATATCGCCGGCGGTATCACCCGTACCGAGGCGGCATTTATCGGACTCAGGCTTCGCTATGAGGTCGCAATTGCAAACTTCGGCAGTGTCTCGGCTCAACAGGTCCTCATCGAGGATGACGCACAGGCCGCTAAGGCTATCGAAGCACTTCCCAGGGCTGCTCAACTAGCTCAAAATGCCGCTCGCGTGAAATCTAAACCCGGAAAATAATGCGGTGTGCTCGGCCTGAAACAGAACATGCTTCATAGATCCGGCCGTCCGGATCCTTGATTTACTATGGGTTGCGGACCTTTTACCGGTCCGCCGGGCGATCATATTGACAATTGGTGTGCTAATATTCTCAAACATCATTCAGATGTTCAGAACTCCGAGAAAATGCACTTAATTGCGGACGTTCATCTTTGAAATTCGACCGTCGCACCTTCCGCACCGACGGCCCAGCCGTATTTTTTTGCCATAAAGAGGCCGTAGAGATCTGCCTTGACATTGCCTTCTTGGCGAACCCAGGTTCTTCCCTTGTCTTGCGTACGGAGTATTATCCCGCGGTGGCCGACGATCCAGCCGTTCTTGTCATCCGCAAAATTTACACGTTTGAATGTATCTGTGAATGAGGTATTTATCTTTTCCCACGTCCTGCCGCCATCTTCTGTTCGTATGATCGTTCCGCCGCCGCCGACCGCAAACCCGTTCTCATCATCACGAAAATCCACACTGAAAAGGGCACGCGAAATGCCGGACCGCTGAGTACGCCACGTTGCACCGCCGTCTTCGGTCGCGAGGATCAAGCCCTTGTCACCGACGATCCAACCATGCGAACTGCCGTTAAAATCGAGGTGAAACAGTTCGGCCTTTGTTGGAATAATGATGCGGGTCCATGTGTCGCCACCGTCGTCGGTCTTCATCACCAGTGAATCTATGATCTCGTCGTCCTTGTTGACGATCGAACCGATAGCGAGGCCGCGTTTCTTATCGGAAAATCGAATGCTGATAAGCTCAGGCGAACCATTCTTAAAATCTGTTGACTTGTAGATGCGAGTTTCCTGCCAAGTCCGGCCTCCGTCCTGCGTTATAAAAAGCAACCGGCCGGCAACAAGATAGCCGTTATCTTCGTTTCGAAAATAGATCTCATTAATATTCTGATTGGTGTTGAGAAAATACTTTGTCCAGGTCTTACCGCCGTCACTCGTCGATGACAAAAAGCCCTCGTCGCCCGCCACGAATCCACGCGACGCAGATGTGAAATAGACCGCAACGAGATCGGCTTTGCCGGTCGGCGTATGAGCGATCCAGCCCTGTGCAAGCACACTTTGCCCGCCAAACGCTATGAACAAGACGACCAATACTATATTTCTCAATCTGTTTCTCCTCACGCTATATCGACAAAAAAGGTGATCTTTGACCATTAGGATAATCATTCCACAGTCAAAAATCACCTTATCGGATGAAATTATCGGCTTTTAAGTTGACCTATATATTTACTTGGTGATCTTGTAGACCTTTCCTTTCCAGACAAAGGTAACTTGTTCACCGAGTGCCAAGTACGGTACAACATCACGGTCCGAAGTGATCAACGCAAAGTACTCGTCGCTCGCAAAACTGATCGAAACCGTCGTCAGTTTGAGCTCGGCCGTCCAATCGGCATCGACCCAAACACCGCTGATATTCGTAAAGTTCTTATTAGCAACAAACTGGTTATTCACGGTGTTTCGGAGCACGATCTGCTCCCTTTCATCCTTGTCATCGGCAGCCACGACCTGGGTATTCATCTGCATCGAGTTTTGCTGAGTACTCAGCCTGACAGCACCGGCACCGCTCTTTTCCGCTGCCCGGCTTTGTCCGTCAATAATAAAAGCACCGGCAGTCGGGGCATCCCGCCGAATATTCGTCATCGAACCGTCAGTCGCGAGGTACGACGTATAAGGAGTAACGAGGCCGTATCGTGTGCCGAGGTCGACGACCTCGTCGCGGGTCTCTTTCGTCTCGCCATTATTGCGGATCTGCTCAAGCAGCCAGCCAACGCGGCGGCTCGCCCACAGACGCGGCAAAAAGTTGTTGTCTTCCGCTCGAATCGGAAAATCGAGATTCGAATAGTTGAACGAACGCGTTTCCTTTCCGGCCTTTCCGGTCAATTTGAGCGTGATGTTCTTTAGATCATTGGTGTTCTTGTATCGCCCGATCACCGTCATCTGCATTCCGCGGAAAAGATCGGTGAGCTTTCGCGGGTAGGTTGACTCGGTCAAGACCGGCCCAAAATCGAGTTCGAGGTCTGCCAACACCGGCGACGACACCCGCGAAAAGAAGTTTGACACCTTTATCTCGAGATCTTCCTTGGGCTGAACGTAGTCTGACATTCCCGAGTTCTCGGCTCCGATCCTATCGAGCAGCGTCGTATTCACGTCGTAACCGAAACCGAATGGAAATATCCGCACGTCCAGGTTTTTGGCGTTTTTGAGATTCGAGACTATCCGCTCAACGTTCGTCTCACCAACGGTTGGCAAACCGTCGGTCATAAAAACGAGCATTTTCGGACGGTCGCCTTTTTCAAACTGTTTGAGCGACGCGATCAACGAGTCGTTGATATTCGTGCCGCCGGTCGGCTGCAAACGGCTGACGAATTCCTCACCGCGTTTCTTGCCTTCAGCGTTCGCCGCGATCAGTCCGCGTTCCATCAAATGCTCTTCGCCCGAGAAATTGATTATGTTGAACCGGTCGCCGTCACGCAGCGTCCTGACGCCAAAAAGCAGGGCTTTTCGGGCCTTGTCCATTTTGCCTTCGTCCGCCATCGAGCCCGAAGTGTCGAGTACAAAAACGATGTCTTTGTTGACGAGTTCCTTTTCCGAGATATTGTCCTTTGGCGACAGCATCAGCAGAAAATAACCGTCCTTGCCCGGCTCTCGATATGTCACAAGCGACATCCCAAAATCGCCCGAGGAGATGCCGTAAAATAGCTGAAAATCGGTATCATTGCTCTTCGTCTCGAACGAAACGCTGGCTGCGGTCTCACCTTTTCGTTTTGTATCGATCTGATGGGTCGGCGAATAGATGTTTCGCAGAGCCTCTCGTCCGACGATCTCGATCGTGCCCGAAACTGTGCCGAACTGCTGCTGGGTACGGACACTCCTGTCAACGTTCTGCCGCCAGACATTTCGTCCTGTGCCGAGAGGATAACGATATGCAACAGTTCCTGATTCGGCCTTCAGGATCTCGGTATAGGTCAGCTCAAGTTTCTTGTCAGAATTTGGTGGAATTGGAAATATCGATGCCTGAAACAGGTCTTTGCCGGCGTATTCGAGCAAGCCGGGATCACGCTGCCGCCGGACGATCTCGTCATAGATCCGTCTTGCTTCTTCCTTAGAACGAACCTCGCCAACCAATTTTTTGCCGTTTTCCCAGATCGAAAATTCGACTATCGATGCTGTCTCAGGAATTGGGAAAAAATATGTTCCCTCGAGTGTATACTGCGTATCGTTGCGGAATACCTGTTCGACGTGTGTCGTCGCCACCTGGCCGTTGATCTTCGTATCAAGCTGAATCGACTTGACCGGCAGTGCATTCGGCAGTGGAACCGGCCGCGGCATCGGCCGGCAAGGCCTTCGATCACAGACTATCGGCACGATCACACCCTGAGCCGAAACTCCCAACGCCGAAAAAAGCCCTGCAAAAGCAACGCAAAAAACAGCTGCAAACGATCTGAACTTCATATTTTATCTCCAAGATCTAAGATAAAGCGCTTCACAATACGCTTGTTTGACACTTAAAGGAACGTACGGCGTTGTACGTTCTTGCAATTTTTTGGCGAATTAGTTTGCGAACGGCCGTACCACGCGTGATCAAAAAAACAATTGCGTCAAAAATCGACTTCGTAATAAGATGTTGACAGTCAAAAGATCATTTCCAGGCATTTCTTTCGGGTTATTTTGGAGGAGCGAATGTTACCATTCCGGTTTTCGCGAAAATTTCGTTTTTCGATCGTTGCCGTATTTACCGCCGTATTGACCGTCAGCATGATCGTCTTCGATTCCTCGGGCTCGCGGTTTGAGGCGAGTCTGACCTCGAGGGCCGCTTCGTTCGACGTTGGCCACGCTCGCCGGTCACCGAATTACGACATCCGCGAAGACAACTCCGCCGCCGCTCAAGCCCATCGAGCGTCAGCAAGGTCTGCCGTCGGCAAAACGCCCGCTGAATTGGCCGAGATCGGAAACTCGATCGATCGCGGTGCCGCTAGTCTAACCGCGAAAGCTCCTTACGCAAAGATCGAATTTAACAGCCTTTACCATTCGCCCGCAGTGATCGGGACGGATACCTGGGCCGCATCAGCCGAGTTTCTCTCGGGCCCTTCCGGCGGTTTGCGAGCCGAAACGCTTCGCCGGTTTGTCAGCCAAAATAGCGAGCTATTCGGCATCGATCACCGCCAAACCGAAACACTTGTAAGCTCTCACGAATATTCAAATCCCGACGGTGTTCTCTCATTTGCCGGCCTCGAGCAACGAGTTAACGGCATTCCCGTCTTTCAGGGCGAGATAAAGGCCGGCTTTACAAATGACGGCAGATTGATCCGCGTGATCAACGGCATCGTTCCGGGGGTTGAGAGCGGCTCGATGTCTGCTGATTTTGGCGAACCGATCAATGCTGTGAGATCCGCTGCCGGACACATTGGACATTCGCTAAGGCCCAGTGACGCAGAACTTGATAAGGAGCGTTCGAGCATCAGCAAAATCGTTTTCGGCCGGGACGATTGGGCGACGACGGCTGAAAAATTCTATTTTCCGACCGAGGCGGGCGTTGCCGTTCCGGCTTGGCGGGTATTGTTTTGGCTTCCTCACACCGCATATTATGTGATCGTCGATGCTGCGAACGGCTCGATGCTCTGGCGAAAAGACCTTGCTGAGGACCAGTCATTAACGGCAACGTTCAATGTCTACGGCAATGCGACGAGTCCGCTGAAAACGGCCGACAGCCCGACGCCGTTCTCGCCCGGCTGCACGGATCCAAATCTATGTCCGTCTCCGCCTGTTGTACAGCGGTCAAATTTCACTCTCGTCGGCAACGAAGCACCGGAGCAGTTCAACGATATCGGTTGGATCCCCGACGCGGGACTTCCGGTCCGAATGCCGCCGAATCCAAATATCACCGACGGCAACAACGTCGAGGCAGGCCTTGACCGCGACGGCACACAGGGCGTCGATCCGACCGGCCACGCTGTCGGCGATCCGTTCCGCGTTTTCAGTTACGTCTATATTCCGGCTCCGGGCGATCCGCCCCCGGGCGAACCGCCGTCTGGAGCTGCCTATCGAAATGGCGTGATAACGCATGGCTTTTACGCTGTAAATCGCTGGCACGACGAACTGTATAAACTCGGCTTTACCGAACAAGCCGGCAATTTTCAGCATTTCAATTTCGGCCGCGGCGGCAGCGAAGGCGACCGCGTTTCGCTCGAGATCCAGGATTCGTCGGGCTCGAACAGCGCCAATCATGCTGTTCCCGCAGATGGCGGCCGCAGCCGACTGCAAAGTTTCCTATGGACCTTGTCGACGCCTAACCGCGACGGCACGCTTGACAGCACCGTCCTGCTGCACGAAATGACCCACGGCCTGTCAAACAGGCTGCACGGAAATACATCAGGGCTCAGCTCGAATATGGCCCGCGGTATGGGCGAAGGCTGGTCCGATTTTTATCCTCTTGCATTGCTCTCGCTGCCGACCGACGCACCGTGCGGGACCTATGCTATCGGCAGTTACATCACGTTTGGCATCGTTCCCGGAACGGCTAATTACTATTACGGCCTTAGGCGTTATCCCGTGGCAAAGATCAGCTGCCTCGGCCCCGGAGCTTTGCCGCACAACCCGCTCACGTTTCGTAATCTGAACGTAAATAGCTGCACCAACCTTCCCGGTTCGTTTCCGCCGGGGCCGTTGGGCTCTGGTACATGTGATCAGGTCCATAATGCAGGTGAGATATGGGCAGTGACGTTGTGGGAAGCTCGTGGTGTTTTGATCGAGATTCACGGAGCCGTAGAAGGCAACCGCCGAATGCTGCAATACACGACCGACGGAATGAAGCTCTCGCCTCTAAACCCGACATTCCTGCAGGCCCGCGATGCAATCATCGCAGCCGCTCAGGCGAGCGGCGGCACTGTGGATGCGAACGCGGTTCGCGAAGGTTTCAGGCGGCGCGGCCTCGGATTTAGTGCATCGATCCAGGCGATCACTCCGGCGGCAGTGACCGAGGCGTTCGACCTTGCCCCGTCGCAGATCCGTTCGCCGTTCGATTTTGACGGCGACGGCAGCACTGACATCTCGGTTTACAGGCCGTCCGAAGGCAATTGGTATCTTCAGCGAAGCACACAAGGATTTGCGGCCGTTAACTGGGGCATCGCAACGGACAAGGTCGTACCGGCCGATTATGACGGCGATTTCAAAACGGACATCGCCGTTTTCCGCAAAGGCGAGAACAGCACTTGGTACATCCTCAATAGCGGCACAAATACGGTGCGAATTCTTCAGTGGGGAGCAAACAACCTGGAACAGGCGATCTTGTTCGATACGGTCACGCCGGCAGATTATGACGGCGACGGCAAGGCAGACCCAGCAGTCTGGCGTTTGACCGACGATCTTGGCGAACCTGCACGATTTCTGATCCTGCAAAGCTCGAACGGGCAGGCCCGTGTCCGTCAGTGGGGACTCTTATCAGACGTTCCCGTTCCGGCCGATTACGACGGCGATCAAAAAGCAGACCTGGCAATATTCCGGGCGGCTTCGGGTCAATGGTGGATAGAAAAGAGCACAAATTCGTCGTTGAGTGTTTTGCAGTTCGGTACGTCGGGCGATAAGGCGGTTCCGGGCGATTACACCGGCGACGTGAAGGCAGATATAGCCGTCTGGCGGCCGACAAGCGGCGAATGGTTCGTGCTCCGGAGCGAGAACAACAGCTACTTCGCGTTCCCGTTCGGCATTTCGAGCGACCTTCCGGTTCCCGGAGATTATGATGGAGACGGAAAATATGATGCCGCCGTATTCAGGCTGTCAAATTCGGTGTGGTATGCGAACCGTTCAACTGCCGGCATCCGTATTCAGCAATTCGGTCTCAACGGTGATATGCCGCTGCCGAATGCCTATATTAGATAGAACTTCCTAATTCTGCGGGTCGTCCGCTGACAGTGCTCCGTCGATGTCTTTCTCGAGCTTGAGGCGGAGTTTGTCGACCAGCATGTCCGACTTGGTCAGCGTCAGGGCAATATTCGCCCGCGTCGCCTGGATCTCAGCCAGCAGCGATTCCAGATTGCGGCGTTCCGAATCGAGTGATTTCTGCCGTAATTCTCGGATCTCTTCGGGTTTCATCGAGCCTGAGAAGATCGACGAACGCGAGATCGCCTCGGGCCGAAGGTCGCTCGCGATCTGATCCAGCCGTGTCTTGACCGAGTTTTCCTTTTCGATCATTTCAAATAACTGTTTTCTAAGCGATTCGCTTCGCTGCTCGGCACGCGTCAGGATGTCGAGGTTGAGCAGCAAACGTTTCTGCTGTTCATCGTACTCGTTTGTCCGGGCGGCCTCTAGTTTTTTGATACGGGCGTTCAGATCTTTGATCTTCTGCACATTCGGATCAGCGGGCGTATCATCCTTTTTGTCCTGCTGAATGACCGTTCCGGGCTCAAGCAAAACACGGTCGTCGGCACGGCTGATTATCTCAGCATCGCCGATCGGAGGCGTCGGTGTCGCGACCGGAACCGCCTTTTTCCCCGTCTTTTTAGGACGTGTCTGTGCCTCAGAAAACGAAGAAAATGCTGCCGTCACTAAAAGCACAGCTGCGAATACCTTAAGAACACTTGAAACTTTCATATCTTCTTCACTTTCTGTGTACGCTGTTTATCGGGGATAAAATCGCCGCGAACTATCTCGACCGCATTCTTCGCCAAGCCGACGAACGGTATCGCGTCAATGCCCGAATTGACGAGTCCATTTACCACGCCTTTGTTGCGGATGTCGCTGCCGACCAGTACCGCCGCAACGACCGTCCCGCCGAACGGCACCATCTTCGCGACGCGTTTTGCCACTTGCCAACCGCCGGCATGCACCAGCTTGCGTTTTATCGAATGCTTTTTTTCAGCCATCGTGTCCACAGTTTAACCTTGCAATAATCCGATGACAAAAGCATACTTTTGTTTGCACGAAAAACAAGCCGGAAAGTTGCGCATAATACCCAAATAATGGCACTCAAGATCGAGAAACTCTCAAAACGGTACGACAATAGATGGGCTCTTCGCGATGTCGAATTGGATGTTGCCGAAGGCGAGATCTTCGGCATTTTCGGCGGTACTGCGTCCGGCAAGACCGCTTTATTACGCGTCATCGCGGGAATTGAAAAGCCGAACGGCGGAAGCGTCAATTTTGACGGCAACGGCATTTCGTTTGCCGAGATCGAACAACCGTCGGGCGTCACTTCGTTATTTCGCCGCAAGAAAAGCGATTCTTCGTCCGGCGAAGAACGCATCGCCGCATTTCGCAATTCGATCGCAGAGCACTCGGGCCTGATCCTTCTCGATGAGCCGTTTTGCGGCATCGACGCTGTCGAACGCGATCGTTTGATCAACGAGCTCCAAACAGCAAAGCAGAACGGTTCGACCGTGATATTTGCCTCAAACGACTTCGAACAGATCGCCGCAGTCTGCGATCGCGTGGCCGTTTTGGTCAAAGGCGAGGTCGCCCAGATCGGTTTTCCGCAGGAAGTGTATGAGAATCCGGCAAGTTCCGCCGTCGCCGCCATCGTCGGCCGAAATAACCTTTTCACAGCCCGTCGCCTGACCTCGACAAATGCCGATCTGCCCGAATTCCAAACCATCGAAGGCAGCCATCGAATCGTCGCCCAACCGACCGAAAAGGCCGCATTAGGTGCCATAAATCAAAACGTGACCCTAGCCATTCGCCCCGAACAGGTCTCGATCTCATTCGAAGCCTCATTTCCCGAGGACAATATCCTAAAAGCCGTCGTCACCGCGATCCGATTCCTTGGCCCGACGACAATCATCGAACTCGACGCCAACGGACTCCGCCTCGAATCCCGCGTCTTCCGCATCGTCGGCCTCACCGTCGGCGAACAATGCATGATCGCCATGCCCCCGCATCGGATCCAGGTGCTGAAAAACTGATCTCGTCGAATCGAGAGTCGACGACCAACCCTTAACACTTAAAGGCCATCTTTCGAAATATTCAGACTGCCATGGCAGCCAAAGCCGCGTTGTGCTTTGAGAAAATTCTCTATAACGAATACGGACGTTATTGCGGCGGTTGGGCTCGATGGGTGCGAAGCCGGTCGCCGTTGGGATGTTGGGGATCGCTCTTTTTAATGGGAATGTTGGAAAGCGGTGGGATTTTTCTCTTATCTGGACAGCAACGACATCAACGGCGGCCGGCGACAGTTTTCGAGACGCGATTTTTGTATTGTCGCAAGGCCGCTTTTTATTGTCGCTGACCCCGTTTTTTACTGTCGCAAGCCCCCTTAAACATTGTCGCTAGCCCCCTTAAAAACTGTGGCAGAACGCACTTTTACTGCATTTTCATCAATTTTGTTGATGAAATTGTGGTACGTACCACAATTTGAACTTGTGGTGAACATTACACGTTTGGTTTCCCCCCAAAAACGTGTTTCATCGATCAAGACCGTCTACTGCAAATTAAGATCGAGGATAATATTCACCCGCCGGTTCTTTGCCTTGATCGCGGCGGTCGTTCCCTGAGCGACGGGCAGAGTGCCTCCGTAGCCCTTGGCGGTCATACGGTTCTCGGCGACGCCGAGCGATGCGAATTTATCAAATATACGGCGGGCCCGAGTATCGGTCAGTGTCTGAAGCGTCTCGGTCGGGCCGGTGTTATCAGTATGCGATTCGATGCCGATAACGTAGTCGGGGTTATTCAGCAAAAGCTCGGCGAGGGCCGTCAGCTTGCCGTCCGACTGCATAGCGAAGGTGCCCGTTCGAGTTCCCTGCCACAGGGTCTCGGGCAAGACCAGCACGATCGACCTATCTACCCGCGAAACGACGCCGTAACGTTTTAACGCGTTCATCAGATCGGCTTCGGCAGCCTTTATTTTCGCGGCTTTTGCCTCTTTGTCGCGATTCTCCTGAATCTGTTGCTTTTCGTTCTCAGCAGCCTGAAGTCGGGCCTTTGCGGTCTCGGCCTCGACCTTAATGCGGCCGAGTTCTTCGCGAAGCCTGCCGTTTTCATCCCTGAGGTCGCGGAGCTGATTCGAATAGTTCATCGCGTCACGTTCGGCCAGTTCCCGGCCGCGTGTTTCACGAGCGAGTTCGGCCTTTAGATCGTCGATTCGGTTTTGAGCATCGGTAAAACGGGCCTCACTCTGCCGTGCCTCGGCGTCAGCACGTGTCTTTTCGTTGCGCTTTTCACGGGCTTCTTTTCGTACCGCTGCAGTGTTCTCCGCTTTAACGGCCGCACTTATCGATTGACGAGCGGTGATATCTACCGACTCTTCCTGACGGCCGGCTTTCCAGGCATTTTCAGCGTTCTCAAGCAGCGTTTCCGCCTCGGTCAGCTCGGTGGTCGCATCGCGTTCGGCTCCGGCGAAACGGGCGAGAGCAACGGCTTGTTTCGCCTGCAGAATGGTCGAGGGTGTCCGTGAATAGTCTAATTCTGCGATCTCCGGAGTTCGCGAATCGCGAAAGAAATCGCTCGAATTGCCAAAATACTGCACAGCCGATGTGGTTGCCACTGCCTTGCCGCTGAGTGTATACGGATTGAGATTCTCGAGCATTATCGTCTGGCTCGGCCTACGAACAAGGAAATGCGGTTCGGCGGTGATGATCAGAGCAAATGTTTGCAGCGGCGTAGTGACGCTGATCTTCGAATCGAATTCGAAGAATCCGCGGCGCTTGATCTCGCCCATATTATCGACCTGCCCGTCCGGCGATATGGCCCATAACACGTACGTCGCATAGCCGGCTCCGAGTTCGAACGGCCGCGGCATTTTTGAGACCGATACCTCGACCTCAGTACCGTTTCGGCTCGTCCGCTTGATCCTGGCTTCGCCTTTCATTCGCGGAAACCGCGTTGTGCCCCGAAACTGCAGCATCACGGGCTCATCGAGCGGATATGTGACCGCCGTCGTCCGTCTGGCGACATCGACCTGACCGATCGCCGCTGACGACATACCGATCGCAAGCAGCAACGACACGAACAGTATTCGAGCGATAGATCTCTTCATAATTATCTCCGTTAAGCGCAACTCAGTAAAAAAGATGCCATAATTTATCGAAGAGTTGCAAACGAACCGATTTTGGACAGACACCACCCAACTGAAGTATATTCAACTCTTTACGCGAAACGATGAGCGATCTCAGACGGCTTTTAAATTACGTACGGCCTTACTGGCTGATGTTTACGTTTGCGCTTATCGCAATGTTCTTCGTCGCGGTTTTTGAGACGGCGACGGGTGCTTTACTCGTCCCAATATTCAATCAATTTCTGCCTAGTCCGACAAAATCAAAGACTATTTTCGACCTTTCCGGGATCGTGCCGCTTAACGATTGGTTCCGTGCCTGGCTTATCATATGCGGAATGCTGCTCAGTTTTTCCGTCTTGAAAGGCATTGCGGGTTACTTCTCGACCTATCTGATGGCTCAGATCGGACAGATGGCGATCCTCAGGCTCCGGCAGGAGCTGTATGATCACATACTTTGCCAATCCGCATCCTTCTTTGAAAAGCACCGAACCAACTTCCTCGTTTCCCGACTGGTCGTCAGTTGTGCGGCAATAGAATTCGCCGTCTCAGGAAATCTCCGAGATGTACTGCGCGAGTCATTCATGCTGGTTTTCTTTTTCGGCGCCGCATTCTACTTCAATTGGCGCCTGACGCTCGGTGCGATGGTCATGGCTCCGATCGTCGCATTAATGACGGCCGATATTAGCCGCAGACTGCGGAAACAGGCCGTTATCAACGTAGAAGGGAACAAATCGCTTTCAGATACTGCCCAGGAAGCGATCTCAAACCACGCGATCGTCACCGCGTATTCCGCTGAGGAACGCGAAAGATCCCGCTTTCATAAGGTCGCGATGGTTATCGCAAATGCAAATCGCCGTTCAGGCCGAATTGCTTCGATCGCTCCTTACATGATCGAGATGGTCGGCGTTATAGCCGTGGTGGTGTTCTTGTATTTCGGCTTGCGGGAAATAAACGAATCTCGTATGGATGCCGCTCAGTTCTTTACGTTCGTTTTCTTTCTCCTTCGGAGTTATGAGCCGATGCGAAAGATCTCGCGTCAGCACAATGAGATAACGAAAGCGTTTGCGGCTGCTCGGGATGTCTGGAGCATTCTGGATGAAATTGATGTCCTGCCTCAAAAGAAGGACTCTGTTGCGTTGTCGGCTTTGAGCGACCGGATCTCGATAAAAAATGTGTCGTTTCATTACCGCAACGGCCGGAAGAAGATACTCCAGGATATCGACTTAGACGTCGAACGAGGTTCGATGGTAGCCCTTGTTGGCGAGAGCGGCGGCGGCAAGTCGAGCCTGATAAAGCTGGTCCAACGGCTCTATGATCCCACCGAAGGATCGATCGAATGGGACGGAATCGACTTGAGGGATGCGTCTCTCCTCAGCCTCAAGAAACAGATCGCGTTGGTCACGCAGGAAACGGTTCTTTTCAACGACACGATTGCCTATAACATCTCGTACGGCGATCCGGACGCCTCGCAGGAAGATATTAGACAGGCCGCCAAGATAGCGTTCGCAGACGAATTTATCGAGCAATTGCCCGATCAGTATGAAACGATCGTCGGCGAACGCGGTACAATGCTCTCCGGTGGCCAGCGCCAGCGTATTGCGATCGCACGCGCAGTATTGTTGAACGCTCCTGTACTGATCCTGGATGAGGCGACCTCTGCTCTCGACACCGAAAGCGAATCAATGGTTCAGAAAGCACTCACGAATCTGACCCAAAATAAGACTTCCATCGTGATCGCTCACCGCCTTTCGACGGTCAGGCAGGCGGATAAGATAGTGGTGATGGAAAAAGGGCGGATCGTTGAAACGGGTACGCATGAAGAACTGCTTGCCCGCCGCGGCTCGTATAAAAGACTATATAAAATGCAGTTTGCCGATGGTGATCTGCACCGGACAGACGCCTGAAAGCGCCGACGGATCGACGCATACGATGAACACTAGGAAACTTAGAAAACGGGCGAAAGAAGCTTTGTTCGCCGTCGAGCAGAAGTTGGATCGTGCCCGCTCGTCCGGACGGAACGGCCATTTTTCTAATTTTGGCGAACAAGAGATAATCACAAAATACATTGATCTGCTTAAGATCGCAGAACATGACCGAACGATAGTTGATATCGGAGCCGGCGACGGTATCAGGAAATCTAATTCGTATAACCTCGTATTAAATGGCTGGAAGGTTCTCGGTATCGAATATGACAGCCGAAACGCGGCAAAACTAGCGAGAGCATACAGATTCTTCCCTGATGCATTCGCATGTCGGTTCAAAGTGAGTTCATCGAACATCAACGATCTTCTGCGTTCATATTCGATCGAGAAAGAACTTGGAATCTTGAGCCTTGATATTGACGGCTGTGATTATTGGGTTTTGGATTCGATATTATCTGAGTTTCGTCCGCGTTTGATCGTATCGGAATATAATGAAAAGATACCGCCGCCTGTCAGGTTTGTGGTCAATAACGTGCCGGATTTTACGCTGCGGCACCATTTTTTCGGATACAGATTGTCAAAGTTGAAAGATCTCCTTTCGAAATACGACTATGTTTTGCTCGAGATCGAGTACAACAACGTATTTTTGGCTCCGACCGAGATCGCCCGAGAATTGAGCATCGACATCGAACATGCTTATCAAGCGGGCTACGTCGAGCGTCCGGACCGCCGGGGAAAATTCAAGGCAAATGACAATATGGAGCTGCTTCATAGTTTGAGTCCGAGTGAAAGCCTGGAATTTCTCGCCGATTTTTACTCTCAGTATATGGGTCAATTTCAGATCGATTTGGATGATCGAGAGACTGAAAAAAAGGAATTATGAGATCAATGACAGGATTTGGCCGGGCGACGGTCACGGGGAAGAATCTTTCGATAGCGGTCGAGCTCAAGACGGTGAATAACCGTTTTCTCGACGTAAACCTGCGTTTGGGCAGCGAAGTGCAACAGCTTGAATCGACGATCAAACGCCTCATCGGCAACCGTTTGTCGCGCGGCCGCGTCGATGTGAATCTGAACTACGACCGTACGGAGGAAGTCGCGTTCGAGCTAAACCGGCCTGTTATTACGGGCTTTCTCGCGGCGATGAAGCAGATGAAGGACGAATTCTCGCTCACCGGCGAGCCTGACATGAACGTCATAGCCAAACTGCCGAACGTTTTCAGCACCAAGAAGGAGGACCCAACTGAAGAGTTCCTCGCCGGCATCGAAACGGCCTTCACGCTCGCTCTCGATGATCTCGAAAAGATGCGTGACAAAGAAGGCGAAATGCTCGAAACTGTCCTCGAAGGCAATCTCGCGGCGATCGAACAATACCTCGAACCGATCAAGTCCGAGGCCGCGAACATAGCTGACGAACATCGAATCCGCCTAAACAAACGCATCACCGACATGCTCGCCAAAAGCGAATCGCAGATCGAGGTCGACCAGACACGCCTCGCCCAAGAGGTCGCGTACCTTGCTGACCGAGCCGATATCTCAGAGGAGATCGATCGTCTGACAACGCACATTGAGCATTTCCGAACCATAATCAAGGAAACCCGCGACGTCGGCAAACGCCTCGATTTCTTAACGCAAGAGTTAAACCGCGAAGCAAACACGATCACTTCAAAAACAAACAACATGATCGTCAAAGAAAACGCCCTCGCCATAAAGAGCGAGATTGAAAAGATCCGCGAGCAAGTGCAAAATGTTGAATAGTTAGTCGCGGAAGTCCAGGAGGCCTAGGAAGTCGCACACTTTCTTACCGCCCTTCCCAGACTTCCCGGACTTTCGAGACATCCCAGACTTTCCTATGACCGGACGATTAATTATTATCAGTTCACCATCAGGCGGCGGCAAGGGATCGCTTATTAAGGAAGTGCGCTCGATGCTGCCGGACTTGGGTTATTCTGTTTCGCACACGACGCGGCCGCAGCGGTTTGGCGAAGAGGACGGGCGCGAATATTTTTTTACGACAAAGCAGGATTTCGAAAGACGAATTGCTGGCGGCGATTTTCTCGAATACGCCAATGTCCACGGCAATCTATACGGCACATCGCTTCGTGAGAGCCAAAAGGTCTTTAACACCGGACGAGATCTGATCGTCGAGGTCGATGTTCAAGGAGCTATCCAGATCTCAGAGAAACTGCCCGAGAGTATCACGATATTTATCCTGCCGCCGTCGTTCGAGGTTCTAAAGGCCAGACTCACGGCTCGCGGCACCGAGGGCGAGGGCGAACTTCGGACTCGACTCAGGAACGCGTTCAACGAAGTCCTCGAATACGAAAAGTTCAAATACGTGATCGTAAACCAGGATCTTGGCACCGCCGCACGTCAGATCGCTTCGATCATAAACGCCGAGCGCCAGCGTCTCGATAGACAGTCCGACGCTATTCGTGATATCCTTGATAGTTTCGATACGTCGAAAGCTGAATTTCAGGGAGAATAGTTTATATGGCCGAAGAAATTGAAAACATCGAGGGCGAAGAAGCAGAAGAAATTATCGATCCGCCCGCGATCGATTCGAAATACCGCATGATCATCCTTGCCGCTCAACGCAGCAAACAGCTCCAACGCGGAGCCATCTCCCGCGTCGACCTCGACATGCGCAAAACCAAACCAACACGCATCGCGATGAAGGAATTCCAGGAAAAAAAGGTAAACTTCGAAATCCTCGAAAACTAATTGAGTTGTCAAATATCTAGTTGTTAAGCCGCCGCGATTGGCGGCTTTTTATTGAGCATTTTAGTTCTTGGATTCCAACCTTCCACAGTAGATTGAATAATTACTCAGACTGTAAGTTGACTGATAGCTCAGAACGATTCGATTTGAGCCATTTTCGAATTCCATTTGTTTTGGATAGCGGTGGGACAAATCAACTTCATTCCAGCCATTCTCCGCTGCCAACTGTTTTTCAACAATCCGCCTAGCTACTTCGAAAGACAGGTCCGATCGGTACTGGTATGATAACGATACTTTCTGATCATCAATTCCGCCTTTCGAAAGAAAGATAAACTCATCCGGCAAGCGCACAGCCAGACAAACTTTATTCAGTTCGGTTAATTCCGCCGAGTTGCTGATCGCTTCGTCTGTAGCACGGGTTTGGTTCTCACGATATTTCAACTCCAAATCTCGAGGCAAGCAACCCGAATCGAGAAGTGCCGAAATAATCAGAACTACAAAAATTGCGGGGAGCGACCTTCGCATAAAATACTACATTCCCTTGTAATTTGGCCCGCCGCCGCCTTCGGGTGTGACCCAATTGATTATCTGATAAGGATCAGCAATATCGCAGGTCTTGCAGTGTACGCAATTTGAGAAATTGACCTTGAGCTCGCGGCGTCCGCTCTCAGCATTTTCTTCCATTTCATAGACCGCAGCCGGACAAAAACGCTGGCATGGATTACCGTATTCCTCCGTACAGCGGGTCGCACATATCTCGGTATCGAGGACATGCAGATGCGACGGCTGGTCTTCATTATGAGCGACGGCACCGTAAAAAACGTCGGTAACCTTATCAAACGTCAGTTCTTTATCGAACGGTACATTCGAATAGCGGGCCTGCTTCAGATGATCGGACGGCCCAAGCCCGGACTTTCCGTCACTTCGCTTCTGCATTCTCTCGTGGCCGGCGACGTGATGCTCCTTAGGCATAAAGCCCCATGCTAAGCCGTTCGTCAGGAACTGTAGTCCGGTGTTAAAAAGTGCCGACCAGCGGCCTTTTTGGAACGCACCATGAAAATTGCGGACCGGCTGCAGCTCGTCGTATATCCAGCTTAGGTTTACCTTCTCTTCGAAATGCTTGAGCGTTTTCGAAGTAAAATCCTTATGCTCAAATGCTCCAATTATCGTCTCGGCGGCGAGCATTCCCGATTTCATCGCGGTGTGAATGCCCTTGATGCGCTGCCCGTTTAGGAATGAACCTGAATCGCCGACGATCAGCACGCCGTCGGCGTACAGTTTAGGCATTGTGAAATAGCCGCCGGCATTGATCGTCTTCGCTCCATATTTGATCATCTTGCCGCCCACGAGTACCTCGGCGACCTTTGGGTGCGTCTTAAACTTCTGAAACTCGGCATGCGGATCGATCATTGGATCCTCATAATCAAGCCCGGTCACATATCCAATGCTGACGACATTGTCCTTCATTCCATAGATCCAACCGCCGCCGTAAGTCCTTGTGTCAGAGGGAAATCCAAGTGTATGAACGACCTTGCCCTCCGGAAACTTTCCCGTTGGCAGTTCCCAAAGCTCCTTGATACCGAGCGAAAACACCTGCGATTCCTTTCCATGATCGAGGCCAAGACGAGCAGTTATTTGTTTGGCCAAGGATCCGCGCGAACCTTCCCCGAGAACTGTCACTTTCGCGATGAGGTCGACTCCCGCCTCGAAATTCGGTTTCTGTTTGCCGTCTTTGTCGATACCCTTGTAGCCGGTACGGACACCGATCACGGCATCGTTCTCGTCGTACAAGATCTCGGCTGCCGGAAATTCGGGGAATATGTTGATGCCGGCCTCCTCGCATTTTTCACCGAGCCATTCGCAGACTTTGCTGAGGCTCACGATATACTTGCCTTTGTTCTTGAGCGGCGGCGGAACGAGCGGTGCATTGATCCCCTTCTTTTCAGTCAGATACCAAAACGCATCTTCCGTTACGACCGAATCGACGGGACAGCCTTGATCAAGGAAATCAGGCATCAATTCGCGTATCGCCTTAGGGTCCATCACGGCACCCGACAAAATATGGGCACCCACAAATGAGCCTTTTTCGACGATCGCGATCTCAAGTTCCCCGACCTTATTACCAAATTTGAGGCCTTTGTCGATCATTTCGTCGTGCACCGCTATCTCTTTCTTTAGGTGTAATGCCGCCGCCAGATTTGCCGGCCCGGCACCGACAAAAACCACATCCATCTCGATCTGTTCGCGTTCGATCATAATTTATTCGTTTATGCCACTAAGTAGATCCACGCCTCTTTCCCCGACGCGAGCATCACCTCCGCTCGGCGGTATTCGGCCGGTTCATACTCGTCAACCTGTAAAAGTTCGTCGTATGTAACTTCAAACACCGTTCCCTCGACGATATCGGCCGGATCGCTTGTTTCGACAAGGGTCTGTTGCCGCTTGTCCCCGCCGCCCGACAGAAAACCGGGGTCCGTTATCTCGATCTCACTACGCCTAAAGCCATTCAATATATCCGGATTTCCAACCAGCCGCCGGCCGAACAACTCGTTCTGCTCACGGCTCTCACGCAGTGTTCCGTACGAAAATAAATACTCCGCCATCTCAATAATGAATGACCATTCAGTTCGCTCAAAAGTATATCAAATCAAAGGCAGAAACACGACAAAGGCCAACCTCGATTCGAGCCAGAAGCTGATAGCTAGCCACTGACAGCTGGAATTCTACCGCAATGCTAACGTACTATCGACTTATGAAGCTCGCATTGGCCGTTATACTCTCGACCGCAGCACTTATTTCATCGTGCACACGGCCAAACACCGTAAACTCAAGGCTCAACGACGAGATGCCTTCGAAAATCCTTTGGGCCTGGGAACGCCCGGAAGATCTGCGTTTTCTCGATCCGAAAGACTACGGCGTCGCTTTTCTTGCACAGACCATTTTCCTCGATAACTCCGGCGTCACCCCAAAGCCGCGCCGCCAGCCGCTCGAAATTTCGCCCGGAACATACATGATCGCCGTCACGCGGATCGAGACAAACAAGGACGGCGCAAAACGCCCGTCGTTCGCCGACGAGATGAGAACCAAGGTCGTGTCGCTGATCAAGAACACGCTGGAACTGCCCGATGTCAAAGCGATCCAGATCGATTTCGACGCCGTCGTTTCCGAACGTGATTTCTACCGCTCGATGATGAAGGATCTCAGAAAAGAAACGCCTGAAGTCGTCAGTCTTACGATGACCTCGCTCGCCTCTTGGTGTACCGGCGACGCATGGTTCAACGACTTCCCCGTTGACGAGGCCGTCCCGATGGCTTTCCAAATGGGAGCCGACTCCGACAAGATCAAAAACTACCTCCGCAACGGCAACGACTGGAACGAACCACTCTGCCGCGGCAGCTACGGCATTTCGATCGACGATCCGCTAAGAGTCGAATTAAAACCGGATCGTCGCATCTATTATTTCAGCAATAACGTATGGAAAAGCTCGGATCTGATCCGCATTCAATGATTACGCCTGTGTCATAGAATGTCACACTTTGTCACAGCAATATTGCGGCAAACTATTGATAACACTCGTTTTATCACATTTTGTGCGTGCGGCAGGTGTCCCACTTGTCCCATTCCTGTCCCACCCAGTGCTAGGACAGACTAATTGTTGTATCTACGCGAGTTACAGGTATACTTTTGCCTTGTCCCGCAACTTGTAAAAAAATAAACTGTAAGCCTATTTTCAGGCCGAGAAAGAGAGATATAATCGTTCAAATTGTCAAATAACCACAATTACCAGGGTACCACATATTGCACGCATTGTGCAGTATTTTATACATGCAACATACCAAGAACCGACTCTCAATATCCTACTAAGCACGAGATGGAATCGGAATCCCGACAAATCGGGACGTTAGCAGGCGGCCAGTGCAGCTGACGATTGGAATCGCTCAGTTCATACCTGAAAACGAGCAATATATTCGGCTAGCTCAGTCTGGAGGTCTTTACTGCGGTTGTAACCACGTTCGGATATCAATTCAAGCAATTCGCGGGCTCGTTCAATGTCGTTCAAATCCGCAACTTCGAGTAATTGGTGTATTTCAAGCACGTCCTGCAGACAAATTTTCCAATCAGCCGATAGAACTTTCATTGCAAGGAGAGATGCGGTAGAAGCAAGTTTTACGAGGATGGTAGGAAATGGTTCGAGTTCGGTTGCATCTGCTATCACTTCACGTTCGATGCCGGAAGTAGCGAACAAAAGATCGACAAAAACTTCAACTTCGCCTCCGGTCGTCAACCGAACCGTCATCAGAGAACCGTCGTCCTCTTTTTCAAGAAAATACGCGATAAGGAATCCTGCATTCTTGAACGAATTGACGACAAGTTCAGCAGCGGAGCTACTTTAAACAGAAATAGCGAAGTCAATATCTTTGGTGAATCTCTCTAACGTACGGAGTGAAACGGCAATGCCGCCCACCATTGCAAACTCAACTTGGAGTCCGCGCAGATGCTCGACAACCGACTTTGCGTATTCTGCGAGATGATCGTTCAATGTAGCTAACTGAACCGTTTTGGGTCGCCAACGCGCCCGACACCGTCACCGAACTCGGCTCCGGGTCGAATACGATACCACTTGCTTAACTCTTCGTTGATCTGTTGAGGAGTAAGATCTGGATGCTTTTGACGCAATTTATGGAGAAAGGCCCTCTCACCAAGACGCCTTAGTTCCATTAGAAGTTGAAATCGAGCAACGCCGTCCTTCACACCTCAATTTTACCACATTTATTCTGTCGATTATTCTATTTCGAAAACGGAGTATGCTTAACCCCACTCGGCTAAGCTGCTAAACTACTACCGAATTATGAAGCAGGGTGAACTAAACAAGCTAATTGACCAAATAGCGAAACCCATGGCGAAATCGCGCGGATGGAAGTTCAGTCGCGGTTTCATCTTTCGAAAGACCGAGAGCCTATTTTTTTGTCTGACTATCATCGGTCACGCAAAATCCCAAAGCGTCCGCCACACGTGTTATTACAAATGGCTTGCTTTCGATGATTTGTTCTGGAAGATTGTGGGGTTACCAGAAAATGCCTTGCAACCATTGAGTTTCAGAGCAGCAGGGGCATGGACTGCCCCTATGACCAATTTCAAATCTGGACACAAGGTTTTGGAGGAGCTAACGAACGACCAAATATCGGCTCACCTCTCAGATATTTTTAATGGGTTCGAGCGTTCGGTCGATAAGATGACTCGTCAAATAACAACGCTCACTGAAAATCTCGATTTCCTAAAAAAAATCCAGAGACATCATCTCGAACAGTATCCCGGATCATTGCAAACTATTCATGTGCAGGAAATGCTTACCGCGATTCTAAAGGGCGATCGTCAAACCGCAATAACTATTGCGGAAGAACGGATAGCGAAAGGCGACTTAGGCGGCTTTATGTGGTCCGGGGGCAATTTCTTCACAGGTGCCAAGCAATGGGTCCTTGAGAACTAGTCATCAAATTGTTTCTTCAAACTCTCGGTATACGGTGCTCTTGCGACGCCTTTTTCGGTGATTATGGCGGTTACGAGATCGTTTGGGGTTACGTCGAAGGCGTAGTTGGTGATGCCGACGCCTTCGGGGGCTAGTTGGTGGCCTTTGACGTGGGTTACTTCGACGCGGTCGCGTTCTTCGATCGGGATCTGGTCGCCCGTGGGGCAATTGAGATCGACGGTCGAGAGCGGGGCGGCGACGTAGAACGGGATGCCGTGGCGTTTGGCGAGGACGGCGACCATGTAGGTGCCGATCTTGTTGGCAACATCCCCGTTCGCGGCGATTCGGTCCGAGCCGACGACGACGGCGTGGATGCTGCCTTTTTTCATGATGTGGCCGCTCATGTTGTCGGTGATGAGCGTGACGGGAATGTCGTCTTCCATCAGTTCCCAGGCGGTGAGACGTGCGCCTTGCAGATATGGGCGCGTTTCGTCGGCGATGACCGAGATATTTTTGCCTTGATCGACGGCTCCGCGAATAACGCCGAGAGCGGTTCCCCAGACGCCGCCGGTCGCGAGTGCTCCGGCGTTGCAGTGGGTCAGGACAGTGTCGTTATCGCCGAGCAGTTCACCGCCGAATTGAGCGATGAGACGTTGGGATTCGATGTCTTCTTCGTGGATCGCTTTTGAGTCGTCGATAAGGATCTGCTTGATCTCGCTGACGTTTTTGCCGTCGGCTTTCGCCTTCTGAAACGTGCGGTTCATCCGGTCGATCGCCCAGAAAAGGTTGACGGCCGTCGGGCGGGTTTTAGCGAGAACGTCGCTGATAAATTCGAGTTCGTCCTCGAGATCGGCGACCGTCGTGCCGACAAAATTCTTCGCCCCCAAAGCGATGCCATACGCCGCCGAAACGCCGATCGCCGGTGCTCCGCGTACGACCATGTCTTTGATACCGGCGGCGACCTCGTCATACGTCTTGAGCGTCAGCCAAACTGTCTCCGTCGGCAGCAAACGCTGATCGAGCATGAGGACGCCTTCGTCGGACCATTTTACGGGGATGATGTTGTATTTCATTATAATTTTACGATTCCGCGAAATTTCAGATTATACCGAAGTCAGTCGGTAATGTGAATTTTGGATATCTTCTCTCTGCGTTCTTTGCGGTCTCTGCGTGGATAAATAACGCAGAGACCGGAGAGAACACAGAGTTAGGAAAAGAACTTTTTGAGTAAAAATGTCGTTTTCCTTTCCATGAAACTCGAAAACATCCTCGACGATCTCCATGTTGCTCTCACCCGACGGTGGTGGACGCAGATCTTTACGGCGTTTACACGGGTGCTCCTCGCGGTGGCGTTCATTCCGCCGAGCTATAAAAAGATCGTGCATGAGCCGTTCACTTCGTTGCCGGATTCGAATCCTGTCGGCCATTATTTCAACGCCTTGCTGGCGACCGGTTTTTATTACGAATTCCTCGGCTGGGGACAGATGATCGCGGCGATCTTGCTGCTGATCCCGCGAACCTCGCATCTAGGTGCATTGCTATTTCTTCCGATCATTGCAAATATCGCGGTGCTGACGACGTCGGTCGGGTTTGTGGGAACTTGGATACTTACGATCTTTATGACGCTCGCTGCGACGTGGCTCGTCGCATGGGAATACGACCGCCTAAAACCGATCATCTTTTCGACTCGCGAAGACAAACCGCGAAAATTCCGTTTGCAGTTCGCGACAATTCCGGCCTTTTTCGCGGTCGGAGGCTCGGCTGCCGGTGTGTTGTTTTGGCTTATCAGGCTTGGTAATTTTCCGAATTATCTGACGATCGGGCTTGCTCTGACCGCGATCGGATTTGTATTCGGTATTGTCGTAGCGATGCATTACCGGTTTATGCCCGTGGGGCACTTAAAATGAGTTACAATTCTGGGTATGCGTTAGTTTTGAGTTTTGAAGGTTTATCTTTGCTCCTTTGCCTTACTTCATCCATCGCCTTTGAACATTTTTATAGTCGTAACGATGACCTTTCGATCCGCTACATTCTGTGGAAACATAGTTTGTATCCATACCGCAACGAGTTTATCGGAGGCGTTATTGCCGACCGCCACTTTCAGAATCAACTGGTCGGCAAAACCAAGGCTGAAATCCTTCAGATCTTTCCAAATGCTCACGACCGGGGGCCCCCTTTCCCGGGCCTTGAAAGGTTCAGGTCGCCCTAGTAATTATTTGATACTCGGCCTCGCATCGTCTATATTCGTTGAATACATTCGGAAATTTTCAACGCATTTATGACGGAGGCTTCGACCGATATCGCTACACAACAGGCAGTCAGCCGACAGACGGAAACGACTTTTCGCAGAGATTTTGAACTAGGCCGTGAGCTCCCAAAGCAGCTAAAACCGCTCGATGGTATAGCGGCCAACTTTTACTGGTCGTGGCAGCCGGAAGGAACCGCACTTTTTCGCGACCTCGATCCAACATTGTGGGACGTATGTGAACAGAATCCGCGGCTTTTTCTCAAAAAGGTGAGCGGTTTACGGTTATATCAGCGGGCGGCTGACACGCCGTATGTTGAACGAATTGAAGGATTCAACGCTAAATTCCAACACTACCTGGCCTCGTCATCACGCCGCACGAACAGCGAACAACGAACGACCAATATCGCTTATTTCTGCGCCGAATACGGCGTTCACAATTCCCTGCCTAATTATTCCGGCGGCCTTGGAATACTGGCCGGTGATCATCTCAAATCGGCAAGCGATATGGATCTGCCGTTGACGGCGATCGGCTTGCTTTATCGTTTTGGTTATTTTCGACAGGACATCCGGCACGACGGATGGCAAGAAGAATCGTACAACGACATTTTCGAAGGCGAATTGGCGGTAACGCCTGTTTTTGACGTCAATGGTGAGCGTGTGACCGTCTCGGTCCATATCCGCGGCCGCGAGGTAGTCGCACAGGCTTGGCTCGCGAGCGTCGGCCGCATTTCGCTCTATTTGCTTGATACAAACGTGCCGCAAAACAGCGAGGTAGATCGTCTGATCACGGGCCATCTTTACGGCGGCGACACGGAAACGCGGATCGTACAGGAAAAGGTTCTCGGCATCGGCGGCGTTCGTCTGCTCAGAAAACTTGGTATTTCGCTGACGGTTTTCCATCTAAACGAAGGCCACGCCGCGTTCTCAACGCTCGAACTCGCGAAAGAGTATCTGGAATCTAATCCTGACGCTTCGTTTGCCGGAGCCGTCGAACATGTACGCAAGCAATGTGTTTTCACGACCCACACCCCGGTCTCCGCCGGAAACGACAGCTTTCCGCCGTCTCAGATCGACGAATGTTTTAGCGACGAGTATATCGCCTCGCTAAAGCTAACGAACAACGAATTCCTCGCCCTCGGCCGCTCTAATTTGGCGGATGATACCGAATTTTTCGGCATGACGCCGCTTGCGATACGAATGTGCCGATCGGCGAATGGCGTTAGCGCGAAGCACGGCGAGGTTTCGCGTGGGCTTTGGCTCAAGATGTTTCCGGATCTAGCCGATCCGGGAGCGGTGCCGATCACTTCGGTGACCAACGGAGTACACGCACCGACATGGGTTGCTCCCGTTTTCCAAACGATCTACGAGCAGAATATCGGCGAGAATTGGCACGAGATCGTCCGCAACGACGAAACGTGGCAGACGGCGATCGAACTCATGGCTGATGAGCATATTTGGAACGCACATCGCACGCTCAAGAGCCTGCTCATTGCTTTCATCCGAGAAAGAACGCGTGCGAAAGAAACCGGATCGGTCAACACGATCAACGAGCGAAAATACCCAAGGCCTGTTCTCGCCAGACATATTGACCATTGGCTTTGCTCGCCGCGTGGCAGCTTACAAGCGCTGGGATCTTCTGTTTTCTGATCTGCCAAGATTGCTTAGACTGGTCGATGATGCAGAGCGGCCCGTCCAGTTCGTATTTGCGGGAAAAGCGCATCCGCAGGACCGAACTGCAAAAACGATCTTGCAAGAATTAATGAGCATCAATCACGATTCGAACTGGCAGCGGCGCTGTGTTTGTTGAAGATTATGACCAAGAGGTCGCTCGGTATCTCGTTCAGGGCGTCGATGTCTGGATGAACGTCCCGCGTCGCCCGATGGAGGCAAGCGGCACATCAGGCATGAAGGCGGCGATGAACGGAGCTCTGAATTTTTCGATCCTCGACGGCTGGTGGATCGAGGGCTACAACGGCGAAAACGGCTTTGCGATCGGCGATCTGAGTGACGACCTGACCGAAGATCAAATGGACATCGCAGACGCCGAATCACTTTACTCGACTCTCGAAAACGAGCTGATACCGGCATATTATTCACTTGATCAAAATGGTTTGCCATCACAATGGATCGCAAAAATGAAGAACTCGATCGCGACGCTCACCCCGCAATTTTCGAGTGATAGAATGGTCGCGGATTATCTCTCTAATATTTACGACATCGATTAGACCATGCAGAATCTCGAATTCAACGTCGGTGCGATCAAACCTATCGAGTGCGCAAAAGAGGCATGGGAACTGGTTAAGACCGATTATTGGATGTTGTTCGCCATCTCCCTTCTCGGCGGGTTGATCGGCGGGGCGTCGATGTATGTCCTGCTCGGTCCTATGGTGTGCGGGATCTTTTACACCTACTTGAAAAAGATAGACGTCGGCGGAAAAGTAAGCATCGACGACCTCTGGGTCGGCATGAAATATTTTATGCCGAGCCTGCTGGTAACGATCGTCTTTGTAGTGCCGATGGTCGTATGGATCGTCGTCCTTTTCGTCACGATCTATTTGCCGCTGATCGCAACCGCAATGATGGGCAATAATCCCGATCCGAGCGTCATTCTTGGTACGTTTGCGGTTGGTATCGTAATAGACATTATCGTTGCTGTCATTATGACGATCGTACATTCGCTCATCATATTTGCATTCCCGCTGATCGTTGACCGCAATTTATCAAGCTGGGATGCGATGAAGCTCAGTGCCCGGGCGGCGATGAAGAATATGGGCGGCATCGCCGGTCTGATCGGCGTTAATTTCTGTCTCGTACTGATCGGCTATCTCGCATTGTGCATCGGGCTTTACCTGATGATCCCGATCATCACGGCGACGAGCGTCATTGCATATCGCAAGGTGTTTCCGGCGTTGAACGCCCCAAATTTCGATCTGCCGCCGGCTGTAACGTATCAAGGACTCTCATAATGACTGCAACTTTTGTTAAGATCCAATCGCTCGAACAACTCGATGCGTTGTTCGAAAGCTCGTTCACCGGACCCGTGGCTCTGCTCAAACACAGCAATAGCTGCGGTATCAGTTCGCATGTACTGGAGATGGCCGCCGAGGCCGAGGGCACTATACACGTCGTAGTGATACAGGAAAATCGCGACATCTCAGATGAGATCGCGACGCGTACCGGCTACCGGCACCAATCGCCGCAGGCGTTCGTGATCAAGGACGGCAAGACCATCTACCACGCTACTCATTACGGCATTGACCCCGTCAAGATCGAGGAAAGCCTCAATTCATAGTTATGATCCAACCTGTACAAATAGTCGAAGAATCAAACCGCGAGCTATCTATCAAATGGTCTGACGATACCGAAACGGGTTACAACGCCGCCCAACTTCGCCGTGCCTGCCCGTGTGCCGGTTGTGTGAACGAATGGACCGGCCAAAAGATGCTCGACGACAAAAATGTACCCGACGACCTAACATTCGGCTCGTTTTCGATCGTTGGTCGCTACGCACTGAATTTTCATTTTTCGGACGGCCACGACACCGGGATCTTTAGTTTTGCATTCTTGCACAAGTTGTCGCCGCAGGCGCTACAATAGACATATGCAAGAACGAGATATATTCGACGAGCGGCAGGAAACAAAAACGGCGAGCTTTTCGTGTCCGAATTGCCGTGAGCGGCACGATTACGATATTCGTTGGCTAAAACGTACCAAAAAGAAGAACGTAAACCCGCGAAATGAACAGGACCGTGCCCAGTATCAGAAATCACGTGATTATATGGTCCGCGTTGACGATATGCTGATGTGTAAGAATATTCGCTGCCGAAAGCGTTTTGAAATACCGTCGTCGCAGTCTGTCGTATTTATCTGATAGCCTGCCTAACAAATAAAAAAGGTGAACCGGATTTATTCGGTTCACCTTTTTTCGTTGCGTAAATCGCAAATTAGTAAATTGTAAATCCGTACTGGAAAGTCTTTGAAACAGTTTGCGGAACGCCATTGACCTTTGCAGGTTCAAATTGAATGCGTCGAGCGGCGGCGATCGCCTGTTCAGTCAAACCGTATCCAAGGCCGCTGACCGGTGTGATCGAACCGATCGAACCGTTCGCATTGAATGTGATCCTCAATGTAACGTTGCCCTGAACCTGATTTTGACGTGCAGCGTCAGTGTATGTCGCTTTTGGCTTCGAAATGATCCTGAGAGCCTGCGTTACGCCAACTGCAACCGGCGGAGGACGCCTGGTTCCACCTGTACCGTCGCCGTCTCCGTCGCCGATTCCATTACCGTTCCCACCGCCGAGCCCGCTTCCGTTGCCCGATCCCGCTCCCGTGCCATTACCAGAGCCAACGCCCGTTCCGCGGCCGGTTCCGATGCCGCCGCCTGTTCCGGGACCGTCAGAAATCGTGTTGTATTTTGATGTATCGATCCCATAACGCTGATTCGGGTCCATCGTCGTCTCGTCGACAGGCCCCTGGATAGCACGCTGAATGCGGATATCCGGATCTGTCAATCTTTCAGCATGGGCAGTCGGAATAAACTGTGGCTGCCGCAGCATCGGGGGGCGAACGCCCTGAGATGCCGGAGTTTCTTCATCTTTACCGCCGCCTCCGCCGCCTCCGCCGTCCTTGTCGTTTTTCTTCTTCTCTTCTTCTTCGATGGTCATCGAATCCGGGTCATCCAAAAGAACCGCGTTAAATACGCCTTCATCGATCGATCCGATGCCCAGATCCTTGCTGAAGATGTTATACACGAGACCGGACATCAACATGAATACCATGACCACGAGGGTGCCTGCGAGCAGCGACATCCGTTTTCCCGCACCCGTGTCTTCGACCACAGTGACATGAAAACCGTCATACCCTGAAAATGTGTCGACCGGAGCAGACGATGCAACAGGCTTTCGGTCGATGTCGACCGGTGTCGTCTGTACAAAGACCGGTGCTGCCGCCGTAATAGCCGGCTGAGTCTCGACTGTCGGCTCATCGATCTCCTCGATGACCTCCGGAGCAGCTTCAACGACCGGTTCCGGCATTGAGAATACTTGAGCAGTGACAGGCTCAGGAGCCGCTTCTTCTATAAACTCAGGTGCCGGCGGGGCCTTTTCGACCACGGGCTCGACAGCCACCGGATTCATTTCAAATGGCTGCAGCGAAGCTCCGCAAGTCGGACAAAACCCGAACTTTTCTGCAAAACTCTCATCACATGAACTGCAATACTTGACGATCTTTCCCATGTTTTCGGCCTCTCACCTTTTTATTACCAAATCACTAGGCAATATGCTGCACTCTCAATTATACCGCGTTTGTCACGGAAGTTAAGCCTTTTAGGCCACTTTTTTGCAAGTTTCCAAATTTTGGAATACTCAGTTTTGATAGATGCTTCATTCGTTTGACGCGATGCCTGCACAGTTCTAAAATTTCATTTTGGCCGGTTAGGCATTTTTTCGCGTGTGACAACATTACGTGACTGTATTGCAACTAAATGACAAGTTCGACCGCGATTCCATTTAACTTTACGATGAAAAAAGTCAGACAGTTCACACGTTTCTCGAATTTGGCGGCATTCGCCATTGTTATCTTGACGTCAGGCAGCGGAATTTTTGCACAAACGGCAAGTCAACCGCCGAGGCAGGAAAGGCTGCTTAATGGCCTGAAGTTGCTAATGTGGAGCGATCCGTCTGCAAGTACGGTGACTGTCAGGATCCGCATTCACAGTGGTGCCGCTTTCGATCCGCAGGGCAAAGAAGGGGTGATGCGGCTGCTCGCGGATAACATTTTCCCGACCGAAGCTGCCCGTGAGTTCTTTAGCGAAGACCTCGGCGGCAGCCTCGCGGTGAACACCAATTACGATTACATCCAGATCGACGCGACAGGTAGATCCGATGAATTTCTGACCATACTCGATACTCTTGCGGCCGCCCTCACAAACCCGACTATCGACAAGCCGACTACCGCAAGGCTAAAGGAGACTTTGCTCGCCGAGGTGAAACAACTCGAATCCGATCCCGCATACGTCGGTGATCAGGCTGTCGCAAAAAGACTGTTCGGCACATTTCCTTACGGCCGGCCGCAGTTCGGCAGCAGCGAATCGATCGCAAAGATCGATTTTGCCGACCTAATCGATGCGAAGCTTCGTTTTTTAACTGCCGACAATGCAACTGTTTCGATCTACGGAAACTTTGATAAAGTCGTCGGCTATCGTGCAGCCCGTCGCTATTTTGGCCCTTGGCTGAAATCGGACCGGCGAGTTCCGTCGACCTTTCGCCAGCCCGATCCGCCGCCTACAGCACTCTTAACGGTACCATCGCCGATCACGGATACGTCGGCGATCAGATTCGCGATGCGCGGAGTCGCTCGGAGCGACAAAGATTTTGCAGCATCAGAAGTATATGCCTTGATCCTGCAAGAACGTCTACGCTCGCGTGTTCCAACTGCATTTTCCTCGCGGGTCTTTGTTCGAGCATTCGAACACGTCTTGCCTGGCATGTTCGTCATTGGATTTTCCGCAGGAAAGGACGATCTAAGTGCCGGCAATGGCAAGTTCGAGGCAAACGAACTTGTTTTGAAGGCACTTAACGATCCGATCACTGAAGCTGAGTTTTCTACGGCCCGCACGATCTTTGCGGCGGAATGGTCCAAACGGCAGACTCCTGATATCTGGCTCGATATTGATACATTCAAGTCGGGCGAACCAGCGGCAGAGCAGCGGCTTGTCGACGGTGTCACGTTGATCTCGGTCCGTGCTTTTGCCGATAAGATAAAGTCAGCACCGGCCGCTTCGGTTCTTGTGAACACTCCTGCAAACTGATCAAGTGCAAAATCAACTGACCGAAAAAGAGGCGGCACACGCCAAGGCCGTCCGGGAGATGTTCGCGGGCATCGCCGGGCGTTACGATCTGCTCAATCACGTTCTTTCGCTAAATATCGACAAACGCTGGAGGCGTATCGTCTCAAATGAATTGCGGGACATCCTTGACCGTGAGGACGCTGTCGTTCTCGATGTCGCCTGCGGAACCGGCGACCTTTCGCTCGAACTGAACAAAAACTCAAAAGCACAGATCATCGGTACCGATTTTTGCCGGCCGATGCTGGCGTTTGCCAAGACGAAATCTGAGAGCGAATCTCACAGGATCCCCTACATCGAAGGGGATGCGATGGCATTGCCATTCGACGACAACAGTTTCGACGCAGTTACGATCGCATTCGGCTTACGAAATCTGGCAAATTTCACCGACGGTCTCGCCGAACTATTTAGAATTCTAAGACCGGGCGGACGATTAGCGATCCTCGAATTTTCGGCGCCGATCATTCCGGGCTTCGGCCAGCTATTCAATTTCTATTTTTCGCATATATTGCCGCGGATCGGCGGCGCGGTTAGCGGGTCGCGTGGAGCATACGAATATCTTCCTGATTCGGTGTCAAAATTCCCCGATCAAAAAAATCTCGTTGCGTTGATGGAGAAAACCGGTTTCGCGGCAGTTAAATACCGCAACCTCACCGGCGGCATCGCCGCTTTGCATTCGGGCACAAAAGCAAGCTAAAATTCTCGTTCATTTTCCGATTCTGAAATGAACAATTCGAACGAAAACAAAGCGCTCACGTTCGAGCGGATCCTCTTCTTTAGCGATGCCGTGATCGCTATTGTGATTACGATCCTGGTGCTTGAACTCAAGGCTCCGCATTTCAAACACGAGAGTTTCACCGAAGGTGTAATACGGCAAGCACTCCTCGAATTGCTCCCGAAATTTCTCGGCTTTGTTTTCAGCTTTTTGATCGTTGGCATGATGTGGATCGAGCATCACCGACTATTCAGGTTTATAACCAACTGGGATTTCGGCTTGATATGGCGAAATTTGGTTTTTTTGTTGTTTGTTGCATTCATTCCGTTTCCAACTGCTCTGTTTAGTGAGAATTCATTCAGCCAGACCGCGTTTGCGCTATATGCCGGGAGCTTCGGTTTGGCCGCGATCGCAAAGATCTGGATCTGGCAGTACGCGGTTTCCAGGCGGAACGATCTCATCGGCGACGATGTTGACGACGAAACCATCGCAGGTATAAGCCGTCGATCATGGGCAGTGCCTATAGTTTGTGTGATCGCGATCGGATTATCATTCATTGCGGTTCCATTCGGCGGCTTTGCGTTCCCGCTGATCCCGCTCGTAGCAAATCTGCTCTACCGCAAAAAGAAGGTCGCATCTTGAAATACCACCTCTTAAACATGGCCCGCCAACTGGCATTGATGCTTCTCGTCATATGGACGGTGGTGTCGCTTGTAACCCTGCTCATTGAGTTCGTACCCGGCGATCCGGCAACGGTGATCTTGGGCGAAACTGCGACGCCTGAACAGATCGAGAATTTCAATCTCAAGCATGGCCTCGACCGCCCTGCATTCTTCTTTTCGTACAACGGTGAGGATGGATTTAAGTGGAATGGTTCGGAAAACCGGTATCTCGACTATTGGCGCGGCCTTGTCGTCGGCGACCTCGGCAAATCATTCAGAACCGATCGGCCGGTCCGCGACCTGATCTTCGAACGATATCCGGCCACGATCAAGCTGGCGATAGCAGCTTTGTTCGTGGCCATAGGTATTGCATTGCCGTTAGGCGTTTTTGCCGGATCCCGGAAGAATTCACTGATCGACAACGGAGCCTCTTTTTTTGCATTGCTTGGTATTTCGCTGCCGACATTTGTTATCGGACCGTTTCTTGTTTACATTTTTGCGGTTCAACTCGGCTGGTTCGCACCAACTGGAAGTGCAAATCCCGAAGATATTGTGCTGCCCGCAGTAACGCTCGGGGCTGCTCTTTCAGCGATACTGACCCGAATGGTCCGTTCGAGTGTGATCGAGGAGCTTGGCGAAGACTACGTCCGAACGGCTCGTGCGAAAGGCCTCAGCGAACGAATCGTGATCTACAAACACGTTCTCAAGAACGGCCTCATTCCCGTGGTCACTATTCTCGGTTTACAGCTCGGCGTTCTGCTTGCTGGTTCGATAATTACCGAAAAGATCTTTAGCTGGCAAGGCCTCGGATTGCTGTTACTTGAAGACGGTATTGGAAAACGCGATTACCGCCTCGTGCAAGGCTGCGTTCTCGTTATCAGCGTGACTTTCATCATCGCAAATTCCCTTACGGATTTTGTCTACCGGCGACTTGATCCAAGAATTAGGCTCTCCTAAATGAATCGACTATTTTACATTGGCGCGAGTATTGCATTGGTGGTCATTTTGGCCGCGATCTTTGCACCGCTGATCGCCACGCACGATGTGATCTCGATCGATACGAGCATCCGATATCTTGCTCCGGACTCCGATCATTGGCTTGGAACAGATGCTTTGGGCCGCGACGTATTTTCGCGAGTCGTTTTTGGTGCTCGAATTTCACTGCAGGTAGGCATATCGGTTGTTGTGATCTCGTCGATCTTTGGCACGGTCATCGGAGCAATTGCCGGATTTTACGGCGGTTGGGTTGATAAGTTTCTATCCGGATATCTCTTTAATGTCTTTCTCGCTTTTCCCGGCTTGCTGCTAGCAATTGCTCTCGTCGCGTTCCTTGGTGCCGGCCTCGGAAAGATGATACTCGCTCTTTGCATAATTGGCTGGGTCGGTTATGCCCGCGTCATGCGCGGACAAGTGCTGAAGGTGCGTGAATACGACTATGTCCAGGCCGCACGGGCTCTCGGAGCATCGAATATGCGAATTTTGTTCACGCATATCCTTCCCAATGCTATCCAGCCGCTTATTGTTCAGGCATCGCTCGGTATGGCCGGAGCCGTGCTATCCGAGGCATCGCTCTCGTTCCTCGGCCTCGGAATTCCGCCGCCGGCACCGAGTTGGGGCACGATGATCGACGAGGCTCGAAGCTTCGATATTTTGACCAGTGCCCCGCACGTCATGCTCTTTCCTAGCCTTGCCATCGCACTAACCGTACTTGCGTTCAATTTTATCGGCGACGGTCTTCGCGAATATCTCGATCCAAAACAGCGAACAAGATGAACATGGAAGAGATCAGGATCTTTTCCCTCGGCGAAACGGCGTTGACCGTCGAATTTGGCACGGCCATCTCAGAACACCTCAATCAAAAGGCGATCGCACTCGCCGAACACTTTCGGCTCAATCCGTTTCGCGGCCTTATTGAATCGGTGCCGGCATACGCGTCAGCGACCTTGTTTTACGATCCGATATTAGTGCGAAGTGAATTCGGCGAATTCACTTCGTCATTTGACGCGGTCAGTTCGCTGGTTGCTAATGCATTGGAAATACTCGACCCGAACAACGGCGGTAATTCCCGCATGGTCGAGATTCCGGTTCGTTTCGACACTGACGGCGAATTTGACCTCGCATTTGTAGCTATGTCGAACGGTCTTTCGATGGTCGAGGCCATCGGTATATTCACTTCAGTGATATATCGCGTTTATATGCTCGGCTTCCTTCCGGGCTTTTCGTATATGGGCACAGTCGATGACAGGATCGCGATGCTTCGGAAGAAGACTCCAAGAACACATGTTCCGGCCGGAAGCGTCGGCATCGCGGGCCGCCAGACCGGGATCTATTCGCTTGCATCACCAGGCGGTTGGCAGATCATCGGTCAGACTGCTGTCGCGATGTTCTCGCCAAACGCCGATTCACCATGCTATTTGCGGCCTGGTGACAATGTGAAATTCATTGCGATCAAATGAGCATTCTGATCCGAAAACCCGGCATCTTATCGACCGTTCAGGACCTCGGCCGTATTTGTTATCGGAGCCTCGGAATAAACCCGAACGGTGTGATGGACCGCTCTGCTGCTCGCCTGATCAATATTCTGCTCAACAACGGCGAAAACGCTGCCGTCATCGAGATGCATTTCCCTGCGGCTGAAATACTTTTCGAACGCGAGTGTCTTTTTGCCCTCGGCGGTGCAGACTTCGCATCGCATTTAGACGGTCACAGAGTTGGCAATTGGCGTATCCACCGAGCCGGTGAAGGCAGCATCCTGACCTTTCAAAACAAAGTGCAGGGAGAACGAACTTACCTCGCGATCGAGGCCGGATTTCACGTACAAGATTGGCTAGGTAGTGCAAGTACGAATCTTTCGGCAACCGTCGGCGGATGTTGCGGCCGAAAACTAGCAAGGAATGATCGCATCGAACTTTTCTCGGTTTGCGAGAGCCGCGGCCGTCTATTTAATCAACAATTGTCGACATCACTCATTCCTCGATACAGCCGCTTACCGACCGTTCGAGTCGTAAAAGGCGGTGAATATGAGATGCTCAAATCAAAAAGCCGAAGCCTATTGGAAAGTTCTGTTTTTCAAATTTCAAATAATTCGAACCGAATGGGCTATCGACTGATCGGCGAGCCAATGGTGTTAACGGCGCCGACAGAGATCCTCTCGTCGGCTGTCAATTTTGGCACGATCCAGCTTTTTCCTGACGGCCAATTGATCGTGCTCATGGCTGATCATCAGACTACCGGCGGCTATCCGCGGATAGCAAATGTCATCGAGTACGATCTACCCTTGCTCGCCCAGATCGGAGCAAGTGATAAAGTCGCGTTTCACCTGATCGACATCGCCGACGCCGAACGGATCGCGGCGGCGTTTCAACATGATCTCGAGCTTCTCAAAACCGGCGTACGCCTTTGCTCAAATCACTATTTAGGTTAATAATGCGGACAATGTCTTCCATAGATCTAAATTGCGATATGGGCGAAGGCTGTCCCCACGACACTGAGCTAATGCATCTCGTGTCGTCCGTTAGCATCGCCGGCGGCTATCATGCCGGAGACGAAGAGACTATGCGGGCAACGGTCAGAAATGCGGTCAAAAAAGGCGTTGCGATCGGCGCCCATCCGAGCTACCTTGACCGCGATAACTTCGGACGCACCTCGACCGCACTTTCCTTCAGCGAGATAATCGAGATCGTGACTGACCAGATCCGCAAGCTCGACCGGATATGCGGCGAAGAAGGCTCCAAGCTCGGTCACATTAAACCGCACGGTGCATTATACAATCAGTCGGCGAAAAACAGTGAGATTGCCGCTGCGATCGCTCAAGCAGTCAGAACTTACCGGTCCGATCTTATTCTCATTGGCCTCTCCGGCAGTTTGTCTATTTCCGAAGCCGAAAAGGTCGGCTTGCAAACCGCATCTGAGGCCTTTGCTGACAGAACCTATAGGTCGGACGGCACGTTAACGCCCCGCTCCGAGCCGAATGCTCTGATAACCGATCCGGAAGCCGGAGCCGAACAGGCCATGTCGATCATCGTTGACGGCAGTGTCGTCGCGACCGGGGGCAAGATCATCGAGATCGCCACAGACACGCTCTGCATCCACGGCGACGGCGAATATGCACTCGAATTTGCCAATGCGATCAACCGAAAACTGACTGAAAACGGAATCAAGATCGAGGCTATCAATGGATGAACCGAAAAAGCAACGCTCGTTGACCTCGGTCATTTTCGGAGCCGCATTTCTGATGGCCACTTCGGCGGTCGGCCCGGGTTTTTGACGCAGACGACGGTCTTTACAAAGCAGTTGCTCGCGAGCTTCGGCTTTGTCATTTTGTTATCGGTGATACTGGATATCTTTGCTCAATTAAATATCTGGCGAGTTCTGACCGTCAGCGGCAAACGCGGACAGGACGTCGCGAATGAAACGGTGCCGTACAGCGGATATTTGCTGGCGATGCTTGTCGCATTCGGCGGGCTTGTGTTCAATATCGGCAACATTGCCGGCAGCGGTCTCGGACTCAACGCTTTATTCGATCTGCCGGTCGAGTATGGAGCGGCAATAAGCGGCATCATCGCGATCGCCATCTTTGTCGTGAAAGAGGCCGGGAAAGCAATGGACCTCTTTGTCAAAATACTCGGCGGCGTGATGATTGCGATGATCTTGTATGTCGTTTTCGAGTCGCGCCCGCCGCTTGGTGAGGCAGCATTTCGAACAATTTGGCCTGAGCAAATAGATGCCCGGGCCATCGTCACTCTCGTTGGAGGAACCGTTGGCGGTTACATCACGTTCGCCGGAGCTCACCGCTTGATCGACGCCGGAATTACCGGCATTGGCTCACTAAAAGAGGTCAATCGCGGAGCGACTACGGGAATCATACTAACAGCTGTGATTCGATCTCTACTGTTTTTGGCGGCTCTCGGGGTCATTACGATGGGCCTTGCGATCGACGATTCAAATCCGCCGGCATCGGTCTTTCAAAATGCTGCCGGAACGACAGGACTCCGGATCTTCGGGATCGTAATGTGGGCCGCCGCGATCACGTCGGTCGTCGGAGCGGCCTTTACTTCTGTTTCGTTTCTCAAGACTTTCCACCCAAAGATCGAATCGAGAAGCAGCTACGCAATCATCGGATTTATATTGGTTTCGATGCTGATCTTCTTGCTCGTCGGGAGGCCCGTGAAAATACTCATTTGGGCCGGCACGATAAACGGATTTATCCTGCCCGTCGGCCTTTCGCTCGTGTTGCTCGCCTCGCGCAAGGCCGCGATCGTCGGCGAGTATAAGCACCCGGTTTGGCTACAGGCCTCCGGTTGGTTCGTCGTCGCTGTCATGCTTGGCTTCAGCATTGTGGCCGTGTTCGACATCTTTCGATAACTAATTCAACCTTTCAAGCAACATTTTGCATCAAAACGTATTATCATTTCCTCGGAGTCTTAAAAAGCCATGCTCGAACGATCGTCGTTAATATTGTTTTTGATGCTGTTTGCAGCCGCTTCCGCTTCTGCTCAATCCGGCCGCCGCGTTGCACCGACGCCAAAACCGACGCCGGTCGCCCAGACCCGTGACGACGCTCCGAATTATTCGGAATCGAAACCAAATCCTCCGCGGCGCTCAACTTATGCCGATCGATTTCCGGGGATAGGTAACGGTACGGGAAAACCGGTGTTCACGCCTGCAAGCGAGGTGCCCGTAACGGTCGAGGGCGATGATGTTGTTACCGTCGATACTGATCTGATAACTATTCCGGTTTCAGTCTTTGACCGGAACGGGCTATATATTCCGGGCCTTTCGAAGGATGACTTCAGGATATTCGAAGACGGGAAGGAACAGGAGATCGCGTATTTCGGCACTTCGGATAAGCCATTCACCGTCATTTTGCTGATAGACACAAGCCCGTCGACCGAATACAAGATCGGCGAGATCCATCAAGCGGCGGCCGCATTTGTTGACCAGCTAAAACCGCAAGACAACGTAATGGTCATCGAATTTGCCGGCAATATCAATGTGCTGACCGATGCGACAAACGACCGAGCCCGCATATTCAAAGCAATTAGAAAAGCAGACTGGGGCAACGGAACATCCCTATATGATGCGGTGGATCATTCGCTTCGAAAGCGTCTAAGCAAGATCGAGGGCCGAAAGGCGATCGTTCTTTTCACTGATGGCGTCGATACCACTTCACGAAAGGCAGATTACGACAGTACGCTCGATATGGCTGAGGAATCGGAGGCTCTGATCTTTCCGATCTATTACAACACGTATTTTCAGCAGCCGCGGAATACAGGAGGCGGGATTGGCTGGCCCGGCGGTATGGGCGGCACTATTCGCAACCCTGTCGGCCAGTCCGCCGCCGAATATGCCCTTGGCAAAAAATATCTCGATGAACTCGCGATGTACACCGGCGGTCGTGTTTTCCGTCCGGAGTCGACGCCCGGCGGCCTAACGCGAGCGTTCGAGGGTATGGCCGAGGAACTTCGCCGTCAATACAATATCGGATACATCCCCAGAGACGAAGGGAAACCGGGCCAGCGAAAGCAGATCCGCGTTCGCGTCGACCGGCCAAATCTTGTTCTTCGTGCCCGGGATAGTTACATCGTCGGAGCTTCGGCAGCCAAGCCGAAAGCGGAGCCGTCCAAATAGCATTCGAGGCTCGGAAATAACGTCGAATCGTGTATTATCGATAAGTGATATGTCGACGAAAGATGATGTCACGATCCTACTAAATCAAATGCGCGATGGCAGTAAAACTGCCCCCGACGAATTGCTGCCGCTCGTTTACGATGATCTCCGTCGATTAGCCCACGCCTATTTCAATAACGAAAACAGTGATCACACGCTCCAAGCTACTGCCTTGGTGCACGAAGCCTATATTCGCCTCGTCAATTGGGAGAATGTCTCTTGGCAAAATCGCGCTCATTTCTTTGCCGTCGCGGCAGAGGTAATGCGAAAGGTGCTGATCGACCACGCCCGCAAACGCAACGCTCAAAAAAGATCGGGCGGTCAGCGGATCATCTTGGACGACGCCGTCAGCCTGCCCGACAAAAAAGAATTCGATCTTTTGAAACTGGAAGAAGCCCTGCAGTCGCTCGAATCCGTAGATCCGCGGCAAGCGAAGATCGTCGAGCACCTCGACTGCGTCCGTCAGATTAATTACCCTTGTCGACTGTGCAAATCGAAACGACTTGTTTCTGACCGACAAAATATAGGTCCGCCCCGCCTCGACCTCGTCGAGGCGATACGTCCCGGCTGCGCTTGTCACGGTTCGCCGCACGAATCCGTCATCATCAGTCAGATAAACGATCGTGTCTCTAACAGGTTTTCCTGTCGAACTAAGCACGCGCCCTGCGATCGGGACCATCGACGCCGTCGGAGGAAGCAGGACGATCGGAGCACCGTCGAACGTCGCCGTCAGAGCGCCCGCCGTGCCGTCAACGATCTCGTTTTTGACCACATCGCTGTTGAATGTGAGCGGCGTAATTGCAGCAGCGGTCGGGCTGACGTCAAATTCGATGGCCACGATCTGCCGTGTACCTGCCGGGAAAGGCTGTGCGGGTAATTTGTCGAGAATTATCCCCACATTGCCCGCCTGCATAGTATTCGCGGTCAACACAGCACCTGCAGCCCCCGATCCGACAACAATGTTCGTCGGGTTTGATAGGTCTGAAGTGTTGTAATTCAGCGTAAATCCAACGCCGGTCTCGTCACCTTGAGCCTCAAGCAGCACGCCGATCACGATCTTGGTCGCCGAACGGCTGACGATCACGGGCCGTATCGAACGCGGCAAAAGATTGCCATCCTTGCCGGCAATGGTCTTCCCTGCCAGCGACGCGGCAGTCAGCGGTCCGGCATTTGTTCGAACGGCATCCGTTCCCGCCGAGAACCGACCCGCCTGTATCACATCCGCGACCGACAACGACCCGTCGCCGCCATCAACTAGGGGTGAAACGTCAGCACGCTGAAACTCGTTGTATTGAAAGTCAGTATCGAGCTTCGCTGCAAATCGTCTGACCTGATCGACGTCCTGAGTATTGATGGTGCCGTCATTGGTACCACTTGGACGAGAGGCAACGTCACCTTCATAAGCTCCGCCGAGCACCGTGACGACCGCATCCGCGACCGCCGGAGCGGCCTCGACATTACCAGCGTTGTCACGGGCACGAGAGTAGAACCGGTATGTTCGCCCAAAATTGCCGTTGAAAGTTCCGCCGAGATCCGGCGTTGACGAAACGAACGGATAATACTCGCCGTTGTTCTCGGATACGTATATGTCGAAATTTCCGAGTCCTGAGCCGTTCGCGTCGTCGCTGCCGCCCCAGACCAGCGGGATCGAAACGGACGCGGAGGTCGTGGGCAAAGCCGCGATCTGACTCACCGGAATATCGGCATCGAGCAGATTTGTCGTCGTATTCGTCTGGATCGGCTCGTTGTCGTCGAAATAGATCGTCGCGGTGTTTCCGAGGTCTGTCCGCGTCGGCTGATTTGCCGCTGGGATGACCGTAAACGATAGGTAACCTTGGCCGTCATTCGACGCATTGTTCGGCGGCAAGATTCCACGTCCCGGATCTATCGGCTCCTCGCCTGTGGCCGGATCAATGGCAATCATGTTCAATGTGACCGCACCTGTCGCAATATTGACACCAGCGGTGATGTCAGCCTGCAGATCGTTTAAGTCGGGTCCGAGCTGCATTCGCGTTTGATAGAACGAACGGTTTGGCGGTATTACGATCCGGTATTGCTTGAATCCGATCTCGGCCAACCTAACGGTTCGCGGATCAAGCGTGGGCGGCAGTTGATCCACTATCCTGATGCGATGAGCCGGAGCGGTCGCGTCTGATCTATTTTCGAAATTTATTCGATAAGGCAGCGGCGTCCCGACCGGCACGAATTTCTCCGGACCGTAGCCGAAAGGCCCTACCTTATCATTCGGATCGTTCGGGAGATTTGTATGTACGTTCATGACGTACTCAGCGGTCAGCTTAATGCAATCGGCCCCTAGTTGTAAGAGTTGATAGATATCCCAGATTATTGATGCGATCTTGGCCAGCGGAAAATACTTTAGCCCTTCCATTGCACAATCTTCGGCCGCCCGTAGTGCTTTGGCAGCAAGTCCCCAAAGCGTTGACCATGAAACAAACGAGCCGGTTCTCGCACCACCGGCGGTTGAGGTTATTGCATCTCCAAGAAACGCGGCACCGATCACTTTGGCAATTCCCGCAGCACACTTGACCGGGAAAATTTCGCTAAGGATCGCCAGCAGCGTGTTAAACGCCAGGTTAGCCCAGCACTTTATCACATCTCCGCCCGTCGCACCGGGAACCAGATCATCGACCGGGATCGAAGCCAGACGCGGGTCAAAAATCCCCTCGAGAGCCTCAGCCGTTATCGTACCGCGATTACTAAACGCCACATCGATCCCGATATTTACCGTCTCTCCCGCCCGGACGATCGGCGCGAACAATGCGAGAATACGATTTCCGTCAATGTCGGCGTGAACGGCATTCGGATCGGCAGTATCATCGGCCGGTGCAAATTCGTAATAGTCGGCCGTCGAAAGCCGGTAGTTGAATGCACTTGGGGAGAGCCGAACAATGATCGGCACCGTTATCGCATCGTTCTTACCGTCGTTCGAGACTGAAATTGTGTACCGCGTATAGAAATTGCCGCGCACTTCGCCCGGGCCGCTGATCTCGGTCCTTATGCGTTCGCCGCCGCCTTGCGTGATCACGAAATTCTGGGACCAGGTTGACGTCTGGTTATTCGGATTGGTTAGAACAACGTGATAATTGCCGGGTATGACGCCGTTCAGATCGAACAGTCCGGCAGTATTGATCGAACTGATATCGAATGTCTGCATCGGTGTCAGTTCCGTCGAATCCGCAATATTTACCAATTTGATCGTTGCTCCGGGCTGGAACTTCGCTCCTTCGACCGAGATCATCGAATAGCCGTTGTTTCCGGCGGTTCCCGGCGAAACCCGTCGGATTCCGAACGGCAAAAGCTCTGCCTTAAGGGCGACCTGTTGAGCTACGAGATCCCTTTTTGCCTTTTTCGCATCGGCATCTCTTAGCTGTCCAGCAAATGAACTCGGAACGTAATCGCCCCTGATCATCGTGTTGTATTTACCGGCGAAGGTGTTTCCGACCACGTTTTCCTGGTTCGGCTCACCTTGTCGTTCGCCCTGGAATTCATAATTCGAACGCGAGACCATGCTGTTGAATTTCGTGTACAATTCGTTGCTCGAACCCGCCTCACCGGTCACCGTTACGAGCATAGTCTCGTCGCCCGGCACGTTGAAGATGCTATAAAAGCGTTCTTGGCCTGTTACAAGCGAAGTATTTAACACGTTGCCCAGAGTCAGCGTCGGGATGGAAACCGTTGTTTGCAGCACCGAACTCGTCACGTTGTTGAGCTCGTTCGACTCGCGAACGGAATTTCGTGCGTCAGTTCTGACGATGACATAATAGGTCCCGGTCTCAACCGCCGGAATGACCGTATCGAGTGTTTCTGTGTATGTCGCAAATGGAGCAAGGTTGGTATTGTGCGGACGCGCTCCAATAAACGTGTCGCTGCTGTCCCAGGTAGTATCGGTTGAGAAGTAGACCGAATCCTGCCATTCGCCGCTCGCTGTGTTCGCACTCGAGTTCTGAACCGTCCATCCAAATGTTGCATTCTCACCGAGTCCGACCGATGCCGGAGGCGAAATGTTCGTGACGTTGAGTTCAGCGGGCGGAGGCAATTGCAGCTCGACGGTTGCCGCCGGGCTGAGGTTATTCGTATCGTTGGATTCCGTAACGTAATTATTCCGGTCGGCAAAGACAAAGATCTTGTACTCGCCCGTCAGACCTTCAGGTATTCGGACCGATCGCGTCACGTCATAACCGGTTCCGTTCGCCACCACGCCAGAGTGCTGAACATATTCGAGAATACGGTCGGTCGGATCGATGACCAGGTCGCGTGAAAGCAGAATATGATCCGACCACTGCCCGGTCAGGGTCGGGTTTGCACCGACGTTGTTGACAGTAAAAGAAACGTCGGCCATTTGTCCCGAATAGAGTATCGAATTTGCTACCGGAGTTGTTGGGATAAGGTCTACGTCCGGCAAAGTCAGAGTTATCGGCAAAATGCTGATTGTTGTTTTCGTTGGTTCCCTCTTCAACGTTGTCGCCATTATCAGCGTTGACGATCAAGTAATAGCTCCCGGCCGAAAGATTCGGGATAGTTATTTGTGCTGTGCCATTATAGGTCTGGTTAGCCGCGAGCTGAGTACTCAGCGTCATGCCACCAACTAGTGGATCCCCGAAGGCAAGCGTCTGATCATTCGAGATATAGATACGGTCAGCCCATGCTGTCGCCGAATTCATCGGTTCGCCCGTGTTGATACCGTTCCATGTGACATTCACCGAAGAGCCGAGCACTGCGGACGATGGTGCGTTCGCCGATGTGATCGACAGGTCCGGGAAATTTCCCTGTGCATCGGTCAGCCTCGCGTCGGCATTGTTTTCATCGAGTGTGCACTCCGGGACATTGTTATGTGCATCGGTTTGTACAAATATCTGAACACTGCCTTCGATATCATTGGGTAAATACACGATCTGGTTCTGAAAATACTCACCATTCACGGCCAAAGATCCCAAATGCGGGAATGTCCCGAGAATGCGTAATTGACTGCCGTCATAGATGTAGACACGGTCAAACCAAGACGATTGGTCTGTTGCCGCAGTGCCGTAGTTTTTGACTGTCCAGTTGATCGGCACTACACCGTCGATCACTACGGGTGGGACGCTCATCTCTTTCACACGCAGGTCAGGAGCAAAATTGCTGATCACGATCTGCTTGCCCTGGCTGAAATTATTCGCCTCTGCGTCGATGTTCGGATCCCATTCAAATATGTTGCTGTTAGAGTCCGCTTTGGTTATCAGGTAATACGTGCCCTCAAGACAATTTGGAAGGGTGACAGGCTGGCTAACGCCGTATTGTTGCCCTGCCGGGACGCCGTTATGGTAGGTATTCCCAAGATATATCGCAGTCGCCGTGCCGTATTGCGGAGTCGGCGAAAGATAAACGGCGTCGTACCACGCGCCTGTTGCATCGAATGCACCTTGATTGCGTACGGTGTACAGCACGTTGAACGACTGTCCCGCATTTGCCGTCGATGGTGCTGTTATCGGGTTAAGAACGGTGAGATCCGGCGGCGCTCCAAGTACGTGGAGCGGCGAACCGTCGCCGACGCGGTCGTAGTCGGAATTATTACTTTCGTTCGTGAATTCGAACACCTGGTTGTATCCGTCCGCGACAACAAACACGTAATAGTCGCCGAAAACATCCGGTGGAAGATTTAGCGAAAAACCTGAGACGGTATAAGTTCCATTCACTGCAAGCGGACCTGTGTGCGGCCTGACCCCGATGTATCTATCGCCTCCGTCGAGATTCGTATCTCTCGAAATGTAAATAACGTCATTCCAGGTCGCCGTTGCCTGCGGGGACGCACCGTCGCCGTTATTCGTAACCGTCCAATTAAGCAAGATCGGCTGGCCGCCGAATGCCTCTATGGGAGCCTGAACATTTGACGAGCGAAGATCAGGAAGTACCGGAACGCTTACAGTTACAGGCTTTGTCGTTAAGTTGTTGTTTTCGTTCTCTTCGTTGACATCTTGACCCCCGCCGTTGTTGCGGTCGGTCTGGACCAGAAAATAGTAGGAGCCTTGAGAACCGCGCGGTATCCTCACTGTCATCGAGGTTACATAGCTTTCACCTGGATTCAGGGCACTGATATTGGGTGAGCGTGCAAGTACATTTGCACCGTTCAGTGTTTGATTGACCCCAAATAGAAGTTCATCGGTCCAGCCGGTGGCATTTGTCGGGCCGGTCCCGGTATTTGTCACTGTGAATTGAACCTGCACTTCCTGATCAAAGAATGCGGTCGCCGGAGCAGTAATATTCGTCACCTGCAAGTCAGGCCTCAGCAGCCGCCGAACTCGGACCGGGTGGAAAGTGGTGTTGTTATTCTCTGATCCGCCCTCGTCAACTTGCGCGTCGGCATCGGTTTTGACGTATACGAAGTAGTTACCGGTCGTAGTGATCGAGTTAGTCGGGATCAGAACACTTTGGATACGGTCGATCGACTGATCCGGAGCTAATGCCTGAGCTAGTGGAAAACTTCCGATCTCGATATCGTTACCGTTGACGATCGCATCGGTTGAAAAATAGACGCGCTCGTTCATCGCTGCCGCTGCCTTATTGCCGAAGTTTTTAGTGGTCCATGCGATGTCAAATGCGGTATCGCTCTCGACCTCGACAGGTGGCGTGACGGACTGTACCTGCAGGTCGGGAACGCGATACTCGAACCTAAATGGCTGTGTCGGTGTGTTGTTAAGCTCTGCCGGTTCATTTGTGTTGCCTTCAAACACAACATTGCCTTCATCGATCTTGAAATAGATAAGAGCATCGCTAGATGGCCTGACAGGAACGGTAGGTATCGAAAACTGCTGACTGTATGACGAAACGCCGTCGATCGGGAGTATCGGTGAAGTTCGGAACGTGATCGGAACGTCATCAACGCCGCCGACGGTAGTGTCAAACGACAAATAGGCATTAACAGAAAAACCGGTGGTTGTCGCTCGCGTTCCCGCATTTCTAATATCCCACGAGATCGTGAACTGAACTCCCGGCTCGACCTCGGTTGGTATTACGATATTCTCGGCGACCATGTCCGGCAGATTACGATTGACCTGAACCGGTATCGACATATAGTTGTCCTGATAATTCCCGCCGCGTTCGCGCACAGTCCCGGCATCACCAATCAAAACGAAGAGGTAGTACGAACCGCTAGCCGGGATCGCACTGCTAGGAATGTACACCTGGTCAAAGCTCATATTCTTTGACTGTCCGGGGGCGAGTACTCCGGCATTGTCATACGAACGGCCGACGATCTTATCATTCGTGTCGTTGAACAACTGATCATCCGGCGATATGAAAAATGTGTCTTGCCTGTAACTTTCGGTTGGAGCTTGGCCGTTATTCGTCACGGTCCAGGTCGCCGTATAGTTCTGAAGAATATCCATCGTCGCGGGTGCTGCAAGGGTTGACACCGCGACATCAGGAGCCGCGGGAGCAACTGTCACGGTCGCTTTCGCCGTTTCAGTGCCTAGTGTCGCGATCACATCACCGCGCCGAAACGTATTGCCATCTGTGGTCGTGACGTTGAAATTATAAAAGACGTTTCCTTCAGGTACGGTCACACTCGATGGCCCGTTCACCACTCCAATGTCTGAATAGCTGAGATCGACCACCGTACCGCCCGACGGAGCCGCATCCCTAATCCGCAGCCCAAGTTCGGTCGTTCGGCCGGCCGCTGCCGGATTTGGATAGTTAACCCGAACATTGACGGCCGGATCTGTATGCGGCTGACACACGAGATCTGCACGGCTTTTCGCTTGCCGATGTTCTGCGTTGAACACAGGGACCAATCCGGGATCATTGTAGATCGCGGTCAACTCCGTCGCATCGAGCCCGCGACTGTAAATGCGCACATCGTCGATCAAGCCGTCGGTATCGGGCTGCGGTGTAGTTCCATAGACAGGTCCGCCAATTGTAAAGTCCGTCGAATTCGCCGGCAAAGTTTCGGTGTATCCCGTGCTGGCTCGCTCCGTGCCGTCAACAAACACCTTGATCTGGCCACCGGCGCGAACACCTGCGACGTGATGCCAGGAATTCAAAGTGAGATCGTCACCGGAGTTTATGTATTGATAGTTGTTGTTGTTGAAAAGATAGAAATACAGCTTTTGACCTTCGACCTTTAGAGCATACGAACCATCGTCAAAATCCTTGCCGGCGATGAAGTGAACTCCGTTCGATCGGATATTGACCCAGGCCGCGACGGTGAATTCGCCCGTCTGTACATCGAGGACGTCGCTGCCGCCGTCCGGCACACGCACCCGGTCGCCGTCACCGTCAAAATCAAATGCCTGGCCCTGATGTCCTGCGGCGAATGTCGTGTCGCCCTCGAGAGTACCGTGATTCGTTCCCGACGTATCATTTGCGTCACCGTTTGCTCGCCAATAGGCAACCAGGCCTCCGCTTGGTGTAGGCGTGGGAGTCGGCCCAGTGGGAGGAACATAGCCATTGTAAATTGCATCGATTTCGGTGTTATTCAGCGCCCGGCCAAACAGTAATACCTCGTCAACACCTCCGTGTGTCGTCAATTGCGGCGGAGTGCAGCCGATACCCTTTCCAAGAGTAATTGGTTGATCGTTGACGGCCATCGTGCCGTTTTCGGTGTGGTTGAAAGCGAGCACACCGTCGATGTAAAGGCTGAATATGGTGCCTTCTTTCCTTAAGAGCAGGTGGTGCCAAACAAACGGCGAAACTGTGTGTCCGCCTATACCAACTCGTGATCCGCCGGCGTCATGGCTAATGTCGATGAATGGATCGTAATTTGTATCGACACCAATGTAGAAATTTGATGAACCGCCATTACACGCACCTTTTCCTGCGATGTAATGTTCGGCCGAGCCCAGCGGATTGAACCAGGTGGAAAGCGTATAATCGCCGGTCTGAACATCGAGCGAATTGCTGTCGGGAATATTTATATAGCCGCCATCGCCGGCGAAATAGAATCCAAGGCCGCGTTTGCCCGGTTGGATCAGTGCAGCCCCGTCCACAAATTGGCCATTGTTGAGGCCCTGCGAATCGTTCGCCGTAGAATCGTTCGCATTCCACTCCGATATCAAACCCGGGATCGGTGTAACGCCCGGTGTCGGCGTCGGCGTGCCTGACGTCAGATTGCAATCCGGCTGCCACGCCAGGTAATGCAGTATCGCACCATCATTCTCGAGGTAAACAAGCTCAGGTTGTTGCCCTAAAACCGCGGTAAATATCCCGTACTGATTAGTTGCGCTATTTCGCGCTATGAATCCGACGGCCGAACTGTCGGGCGACCAAACGGGCGACTGGCGTTCGAGGATATTGCCGAGTAACGGAGCAAAACCGGTGCCGTCGGCGTTAGATGTGCAGATGTTGATTCCCGAATTGGGGCCGAATCCGCGGCATTCCATCAGAAGCTTGGTGCCGTTCGGCGAATATTCAGGAATATCCAAATGATATTGAACAACATCGTCATCGATGACTTTTACCACATTTGTCCCATCGCTATTTGCAGTGTAGATCTCGCTATTTGACGAAAAGACGATCTTGGAACCATCCGGCGCGAATCTTGCGCGTTCGGCATATTCTAAAATGCCTAGATCGACCTGGTTCGAGCCGTCAGCATTCATTTGCCAGATCTTTCCGTCAAAAATGAAAATGATCTTCGTTCCGTCGGGCGAAAATTGCGGGTTCTCGACGTTATTCGCAAAATCTGCCAACAGCACCACTCCGCTGCCGTCGGCGTTGATCTTCCAAAGGTTGGAATCGGAAATATAGGCGATCGAACTCGAGTCCGGTGAATATGCATAAGAACCGGCAAAGCCCATTCCGGCGGTCAACCTGGTTTGGTCATAACCGTCCGGCTTCATCGTATAAAGCTCTTTAACGCCCGATCCGCTATCACCATCACGATAGCTGCGGAACAAGATCTTGTTTCCGTCGGGCGAGAAAATAGGATCGTGTTCGTTGATGTTGGTCAGGTTGTAGACATTATTCTGCGTCCCGATGTCGCTCGCAGATAGCAGGTCGAAACGCCCAAATCCTCCGCTGCCGAATACCATTTGCCCTGGCAATGCAGTAAGCGCAACTTGGGAAACCGGCTGTTTGCTCGACGTTTTCGATCTCAGATCAGGGCGTTTGGATATCGGAGTGCTCGCCGCTGCCGTCATCGATCCGGAAACGCCCGTCGATGAAACAGCCCGCGAAACGGCAAAACCCGCAATACAAAACAATGCGACGGCACATAAAACAGTGATATTTGAACGAAATCGGCTCTTCGATTCTCTGGCCATAACGGTTACTCCCTATTAGATCGACACAAGATGAATTGGTTTCTACCTAATAGGGCGTGTTTTTTGATCAAAAGCGCCCACGGTTCGAAAATACTTTTTGCAAAGCCGGATTTGCTTGTATAATCGCGACAATAGCAATAAGACCTGTTTATAAATGAGTCACTTGGACCGCGAGAAATTGAAGGAACTATTTGCGGATGCGGTCGAATTGCCGGCGGCTGAGAGATCAGCGTACGTTAGCAAGGCTTGCCTTGGCGATTCGGACCTTGAGAAGGAACTTATTTCGTTGCTCGACGCGAACGATTCGACACGAAACCTGATCGAGGAGAACGTGATCGATCTGAGCAAGCAAATATCTGAAAAGGAACAGGATCTGACCGGAAAGCGCTTTGGCAATTATCGTATCGTGCGAGAGATCGGCCACGGGGGCATGGGAACTGTCTTTCTCGCTCGGCGTGACGACGGCGAATTTGACCAAGACGTCGCCCTAAAATTGGTGCGGCAATCGATCGCCGATTCGCTTGTGATCGAACGGTTTCGTCGTGAACGCCAGATCCTCGCCGGACTGAATCACCCCAATATCGCCGCATTGCATGACGGTGGGATCTCAGACCGTGGCGAGCCTTTCATCGCAATGGAATATGTCGACGGTATGCCGTTGACCGAATACGCGGCGGAGAACAAGCTTTCGATCGAGGAACGGTTGCGGCTGTTCGTCAAGGTCTGTTCCGCGGTCGCTTACGCTCACCGTAATCTTGTCGTCCACCGAGATATAAAACCATCAAATATTCTGATCACTGCGGGCGGAGAACCAAAATTACTCGATTTTGGACTGGCAAAGGCATTTGAATCCGACTCTTCGCTAACGCAGACAGCAGTACGTGCATTCACGCCCGCTTACGCCTCGCCCGAACAGATCACGGGCAAGAACATCACGACCGCCAGCGACATTTACTCGCTCGGAGTAGTGTTTTACGAGTTGTTGACAGGATCAAAGCCGCTCGACCTCGGCAATAAGAGTTTCGACGAGGTCCTGCAAACGATAAATACCAGCCAGCCCGTTCCGCCTAGCCTGATCCCGCATGTTGGCGAGAGTTCGGTAGAGCGGCGAGCCCTAAAAGGCGATCTCGACAACATCGCTCTGATGGCACTGCGCAAAGAGCCGGATCGGCGTTACCGCTCTGTCGAAGACTTTGCCGCCGATATCGAACGTCAGCTCGACGGTCGGCCCGTGGCGGCACGACCGAATACGCTGGGATATCGCTCAGGCAAATTCCTTAGACGGCACAAGATCGGAGTGGCGGCCGGAACACTTGTAATTTTGTCGATCATAACGGGCATTGTCTTCACTCTGTGGCAGGCAAATGTCGCCCGGCGGGAACGTGATCGGGCGGAAAAGCGGTTTCAGGATGTAAGGCAGCTTTCCAACTCGCTCTTATTCGAGATCGCCCCAAAGATCGAACGTCTGCAAGGCTCGACCGAAGCCCGCGAATTGCTTGTAGTGAGAGCCCTTGTGTATCTCGACAGCCTCGCAGCCGAGACGCAGGGTGACACAGTGTTGCAGTCCGAACTTGCTGATGCCTATCAAAAGATCGGCGACCTGCAAGGCAATCCGCGAAGGCCGAATCTAAGCGATTTTGCCGGAGCTATCGAAAGTTATCTTAAATCGCGGGCGATCCTCGAAAAGCTGCCGCAGTCATCAGACAACCGACGGCGGCTTGCCTGGAATTACCGGGAACTTGCATCGATCCGATTCGCCCAAAGTGAGATCAAGGAATCGATCGCAGATTCCGAACGGTCGCTCGAGTTATTTGCGTCATTGCTGGCCGAAGTTCCGGATTCGGCCGACCTCGCGAAAGCATACGCCGCGACACTGCTTGACTACGGACACACACATTCGATCAACAACCAATATGCGATCGCCATTCCGATCTATCGCGAGGCAATCGCAAAGATCGCTCAAATGGACCGTTCAGATGCCGAAGTACTGCGACTTTTGGCACTCGGCACTTCGTATCTGAGCAACGCACTGTCGTGGGATAGCCAGCAGGCTGAGGCCGAGATCGAAAATGAAAAAGCGGTTCAATTCGCCCGCGAACTCCAGATAAAGTATCCGGCCGATCCGGACATTCAAAAGACCGTGTATGCGGTATATACATTGGCGAGCAGCAATTTTGAAAGCATCAAGAACGATGTTTCGCTGAAGTTTGCCGAGATCACCCTGAACGTGGCACGGCGTTCGTCCGAAGCCGACCCCGCCGATACCCAAGCCAGGCAGAACCTCGCAAAAGCCTTGTCGAGATACGGCATCATACTTGTTTTGCTCAAGAAGAATGGCCATGGGTTTGAAAACCTGAGGGCCGCTGAATCCGAGATACGTGAGCTTATCGCCCGCGAACCGCGAAACCGTGTTTACCAGGACGACCTAGGCACTCTCTACACCCGGTTTGGCGACGCGGAGAAGATGCGTTCAAATCTGCCGGGAGCTCTCGAAGCGTACAAAAACTCAGCTGAGATTTTTAAGAACCTTGCCGCATCTGACGAAAAGAACACCGTTGCCCAACGCGATTGGGCACAGGCGGTAAAGAGTGTCGGCGTGACCGAGATAAAACTTGGCCAAAAAGTCGAGGCACGGGCGAGCCTAAATCTCGCTATCCAGATCGTCGATCGACTGAAACAGCAAAATGCCCTCGGAAAATGGGACGAGAAGATCTTCAACGAAATGCACCCTCTTTTGGCCAAGCTCGATGAGTAAGGCCAACAGAAAAAAAAATAGGCGGCCAATCGGCCGCCCTGGCTCCGAGACCAAACACACTCCGGGATCACTGCTCCAAAATACCTTACCACCGCATCTAGCGAACATAAGCATTCGGCACAGGCAAGTCGCCCGAGGCACCAAATTGCTGGATCAGCGTACCGGCGGTCGAACGCTGAGCGTACCACGTCGAGTTTGACGGGCGGAATACGGCGGCGTCGATCTTGCCGTCGCCGTCGAAGTCGCCCGGTGTGGGAAGATCACCGTTCGTGCCGAACGGGAATGCATAGTACGACTGATCTTCGCTTCTCAACACATACCAGTTGCCATCGGCCGGTCGCCAAATAGCAATGTCTGATTTGCTGTCGCCGGTGTAGTCACCCACGACCGCTTTGTCGGTTGCGGCACCAAACTGAGCCGCGAAGACCGTCGAGTTTGTACTTCGCTGCAGCCACCATTCTGCACCGCTGGTGCCATTTGGACGAAAGATCGCGATATCGGCCTTGCCGTCGCCGTCATAATCGGCCGGAACAGGCTTGTCGCCAGCCAAGCCGAACGCGGCTATCGTCGTTCCTCCGCTCGAACGCGAAATGTACCACGTCACATCCGAAGGCCTGAAAACGGCCGCATCCGTCTTGGCGTCTCCATCAAAATCAGCGGGGACGGGAACATCCCCGCTAGTGCCGAATGGGAACGCGAAGAAGGAAGAGTCTTCGCTACGCAGCACGAACCAATTGCCGTTCGACGGCCGCCAAACCGCAATGTCCGCCTTGCCGTCACCGGTGTAATCGCCCGGCACGATCGCGTCTGTACCCGCCCCGAACGTCACAGCACCATTCCCGCCATCCGAAGACCTCGACCACCACCACTCCGCCCCGTTCGCCCCAGTAGGCCGAAAGATCGAAATGTCCGTCTTAGAATCGCCGTCAAAATCGAACGGCGAGCGGATTGTCGGTGCAACACTGCCGTCTGTAAAAACATACACGGCTCCGACAAAGTTGCCAGGCGTACCGTTATCAACAGGACTGGCGATCAGCAAAGTGTTGCCGCTCATTGAAGCGTACTGGCCAAACGAATCTCTTGTTACGTTCACTTGAAGCTTTTGCTGCTGCGACCAAACGGCTCCTGTCCGGTTAAAAATATACGCCGAACCGGGAACGCCCAGGTCTGCCCTGGCACTGACTAGAAGTGTGTCATTCTCAATACTCACCGCACTTCCGAACAGGCCGTCGGTTCCTCCATCGTTGGCTGTAAGTCTTTGCTGCTGCGACCAACTTGTGCCAGAACGGGTAAACACATAAACACCACCCTGAGCGTTATTGTTGCCAACATTAAGAAAGAAGTTTCCTACAGCCAGATTATCGCCATCGATCGATATGCTTGTGCCAAAATCGCATTGGATCCCGCCGTTTCCGGATGGTTCGCAAACCGAGAGTTTTTGCTGTTGTGACCAGGTAGGACCGTTTCGGACAAATACGTAGGCCGCGGGATTAACGATTGCCGCGGACGTTCGGTAGCCGCGCGTTACCACGGCGGAGTCTCCGTTAATAGCAACGCGCAGGCCAAAATTGTTATTCGCGCCTCCATCATCAGCGATAAGTTTAGTCTGTTGAGACCAAGAAGAACCGCTTCTTACAAATACATAAGAAGCCCCTTGTCCCGAATTACCGTTAACGGTCGCTCCGTTGGCTCCGACGATGATCGATTCCCCACTGATCGCCACACTACAGCCGAATCGATTTCCTGCTGCACCGTCGCTTGCCGTTAGCCGTTGCTGCTCTGTCCAGGTAGTGCCGTTTCTTACAAAGACATAGGCCGCACCCTGATTGAGGTTAGAGTTTACTGTCGCGCCGGATCCGCCGATCACGATCGTATCGCCTTCGATACCGACAGTTGGAAAAAGCGACGGCACAGAAGCTCCGTCACTTGGCACAAGCAGGGCCTGTTGACTCCAAACATTCCCGGCTCGCACATATAAATAAAAGCCCACTCCGCTGTAAATGACCGCAGTATTACCACTCACGGCTACGGGTCCACTCCCAAATCCGTTGGAGGGCGTTACGGTAAGTCGATCTTGCTGTATATAATCCGCGGGAATCGCCAATTCAAACCCTTTTGTGGCAACACTTTTAACAATGATAGTTGAGATCATTGTCTGAGCGTTATTCAACTGGCTGTGAATCGAGGCAAACAAGAGTAGGGTTAGTATCAATGCGATCAGGCATAACTTTTTCATGCTATTCCTCCAAACCTAGAGTAGTGAACGGGCCGCCACCGCGTAATATATTCCACCCGCTATCGCCGTCCCAATTGCTATGACTTTTTCGCAGTTACATGACGTGTCAAACTGGATCATTCCGTCACTCGTAAATTCCCCTTCGCTTGAAAAATCGGTTACGACTTTTCCGCCTTGCCCGAAGGTGCTGTCGAGGGTCCCATTTGAATTGAAACGAGCAAAAGCGGCGTCCCTCGTGGCACTGCTCGGGGAACCTGAGTACGTGAACCCGACCGCAACGATCTGGCCGTTCGATCTGAGATCGACGCCTCTGATCTGGTCACTAAATCCGCTGAAATCGACCGTCGCTTTTCCGCCTGCGCCAAATGTCGAATCAAGTTGCCCTGCCGTCGTAAGCCGAGCTACGGCAAAATCAGTTGAGCCTGAAGCACCCGCCGAACCGGCGACCACGATCTTGCCGGTGGCGTCAATTTTGACATCCCAGGCGGTGTTAAAAGAAGTTATGGTCGTTTGACCCTTTGTGCCGAAGGTATCGCTCCTCGTTGAGTCGTTTCGGCTACCGTCATCCAATGAGCCGTTTGTATTAAATCTCCATACGGACATGAAGGCGACACCCTTAACGTTCGTCCAATATCCGGCGGCAACGATTCTTCCATTTGACTGAAGCGCGATCGACTGAACCCGCCAGGTATTATTCTGGATAAACCCACCGTTTCCGAATGTAGTGTCCAGCGTTCCGTTTAAGTTCAAACGAACCAGAGCCCCGCGAGTACCCATCGTCAAAATCTTGCCATCAGGCTGAATGGCCATCGTCTCGGCTGCCCCGGCAGTATAAGTTACAGTGCCGCCGCTTCCAAATGAAAGGTCCGGACTGCCGTCAGAGTGAAACCGGTCAACACGCAGACTCGAGGTATAGCCAGTTCCTGTACCTGCGACGACGATCCTTTCTTCGGTTCCCACTGTTTGGACGGCTATGGAATATGCATGCCCGGTCGTATTGTTAGCTCCGAGCCAGTTCATAGTCACGATGCCTCCGTTTCCGAATGTCGTATCAAGCGAGCCATCCGGATTGTAGCGGATAATTACATCCGTCATATTGCTGCTGCCCGGCAAAACCATCACCGCCGCCAGGATCTTGCCGTCACTCTGAATTGCGCCCTTTCCTGGACTAAGCGGGGTCGTTGTGGGGATATATGTAGCCGCTGTCCCGCCGACACCGAAAGTCAGATCTAAACAGCCCGGCGAACCCGGACATGTTTGAGCGCGGGCATTTATCGAAAGCACTACTATCAAAACTATAAATGTCAGCAGCGAAGCAAATGTTTTCATGATTTTTTTTTCTCCTATTAGGGTGTATGACTGTAAAGATGGTAAATCGAAAGCCATATTGATTTGCGAAAAGTTATTTCTTTACAATCCTGAGAAATCGAATATACTTCGCTCATACCGATTCATTGGCAAGCCATAAACCAGATATCGCTCACGGGGAATAAGATCGTGATCTCTCAAAAACAAAAGCTTCTTCGTGCCGCTGTTCTCGCGGCCCTTCTGACTGTTCCGACAACTCTAACTGCGCAAGAAACTCCAACGCGCGGTGTGGACCAAGTAGAAGCCTTAGAAAGATCGTTCGCAAAACGCGTCATAGAGGCCAAGGCTGATAAAGCCGAAGCTCTACTTACGGACCCTGATTTCAAAGGCGATCGTGGCATACTGGCCAAGGAGATCCTCGACGAGCTTTCGAGGAGGAACGGGAAGATGGCTCGGCGCGAACAAGAACGGATCGCTCGGATCGGAGCAAGCATCGCAGAATCGGCAAATAACAAACGCGAGGTTGCCCGCGCCTGGCTTGCGATCGGATCTATGCAGGATGAAAAAATCGACAAAGTGAGTGCATTCAAGAAAGCTCTTGCCGCCGCTGACGAAGCACAAGCGAACGACCGGCGTTAGAACTGATCACTAACATTGGCCGGTTGGAAGAAAATATGGTGACGCAGATCCAGTGGTATAAGTCGGGGATCCCCTATGCTGAACGAATGCCGGATAATAGGGCAATTTCAAATCTAATTGGGCGGATCGCCATTTCTTACACGATCATGGGTGATTTCCCAACCGCACGGACCTATCATGCACGCGCATTCGAGATCAGGAAGGCAATGAACGATCTCACCGGCATTGCGGCAACGATCAGCAATCTCGGGATCATTTCTGTTGAAGAAGGTGACCTCAGCGCGGGAATCGAAAGTTTTACGCAAAGCCTTGCGATCCTCGATTCTATCAAGGGGCCTGAGACACCCGATCTGATCCAGCGAAAGCTCAGGGATCTACGGAATCTTGGTATCACCTATCAAGGCATGGGGAATCACGTGCAAGCCCTGGCCTATTATTCGAAAAGCCTGAAAATGAGTGAGGTTGCAAAGAACGAAACCGGAGTATATGGAGCACTGTTTCAAATTGCGAGTCTTTACAACAGCCAGGGGCAGTATGAGCTTGCGCGTCAGACGCTTAGAAGGGCCGACAATGTATCGACCGACGACAAGATCTCCGAGGAATCGATCGGCATTCTTGGTGCCTCGTATCTTGGTGAAGAAAAATATGAACAGGCATTGAACATCTACCACAGGCAACTTTCCACCGGTGAAAAAGAGGGCAACAAGCTTACACAGCTTGGAAAGTTCATGGATATTGGAAATGTGTATCTGTTGCTTGGTGATGCCGAGAAAGCCGGGTCGTTTTTTGAGCGTGCAGAGCGGATAAGCCTGGAGATCAGAGCAGAAGGAAGAATTTATGGAGCGATCGTCGGTCTGGCCAGATCGAGCGTCATGGCCGGCGATTTTGACAAGGCGATTAAACAGGCCGAACGTGCGAAGGAGCAATTCAAGAACTTGAAGGGCATTCAGGAGAGTTGGGAACTATACGGCGCTATCGGCACGGCCTACTCGGGATTGGGGAAGCCGGAACTCGCACGGCTCAATTTCCAAAAGGCAATAGACTTGGTTGAGGACCAGCGAGGATTCGCCGCTTCAGGGTCCGAAGAAGCCGCGGGATCATTCAGCCGCAGCATTACTCCTTATCAGTTGATGGTCGAATCGCTGGTTACATCTGGTTCCTTTGAGGCAGCGTATACTTTCACGGAAAGGGCAAAGGCCAGGATCCTTTTGGAAGCTCTGGGCCCAAAGGTCAAGATCAACGGTGCGATGTCACCGACCGAAAGTAAGAATGAGCAAGATCTGAAGAATGCGATCGTATCCTTGGGCAAAGAGATCCAGTTTGAGCGAAGCTTAAAAATCCAAAACACCGCTAACTTGCGGCGGCTTGAAACGAAACTCGACGATAAGCGTCGTGAATTTCAAGGTTTTCGAAATCAAATTTATCTTGACCATCCGGAACTGAGAGTGCAACGTGGCGAAATGTCTCCGATCGGCCTTGACGAGGCAGCCTCGATGCTGCCCGACCTTCAAAGTGCTTTTCTTGAGTTTGTCGTTTCGCAGAAAAACACATTTGCGTCCGTAATCACAAAGAATTCGGCGGGCCGGGCGGTCATTAAAACCTATACGATCTCAGCTAAGAGGAAGGACATCGCCGCAAGGCTGGAGGTTTATCGCGACCGCCTGGCGTCGGGCGACCTGGATTTTCAGAAAGTCGCAAGGGAACTTTATGAGCTGCTCCTTAAGCCGGCAGAGAAGGAACTCGCAGGAAAGACGAATATTATCGTCATTCCTGACGGGCCGTTGTGGGATCTGCCGTTTCAGGCATTGCAGGATGGGAAAGGAAAGTACTTGGTCGAAAAGGCAGCCATCTCGTATGCTCCTTCGTTGACGGCATTGCGGGAGATGAGAAAGCGTGCGAAAACGCGAAAGCCGTCGCCGGACGCTGAACTGCTGGCCTTCGGCAATCCGATCGTTGGCAGATCAACGGCCGAACGGGTGCAGAGGGTTTTCATGAGCGAAAAGCTTGAGCCGATACCCGAGGCTGAGCGTTTGGTCAATTCGCTGGCGAAAATGTACGGCCCAACGAGGAGCAAGGTCTATACCGGGGCGGACGCCCGCGAAGAGGTCGCGAAGACCGAGTCGCCTAAGTATCGCATCGTGCAATTCGCAACGCACGGCATACTCAATAACGTTTCGCCGATGTATTCACACCTTGTTCTGGCTCAAAACGAGAAGAACCCTAACGAGGACGGACTGCTCGAGGCCTGGGAGATGAAGGACCTCGACCTGAAAGCCGATATGGTCATACTCTCGGCGTGCGAAACCGCTCGGGGCAAGATCAGCGGCGGGGAGGGCGTGATCGGGATGACATGGGCGTCGTTCATCGCAGGTGCGCCGACAACGGTAGCAAGTCAATGGAAGGTCGAATCAAAGAGTACTACCGAGCTGATGCTCGAATTTCACCGTCAATTGCTCACGGGCAAAGGCATCTCAAAATCTGAGGCCCTGCGTCGTGCATCGCTTAAACTAATGAAGATGCCACAATACAAACATCCATCATACTGGGCCGGTTTCGTCATGATCGGCGACGGTTCGTAGTAGCGTATCGGCGTAAGTTATTTTGCGGACCGCACCTTGTTCAACAATCTGCGTGCCGCCTCTGAATTCGGATTTCTTCTCAACAGGGCCTGAAACTCCCGTTCAGCATCATCCAGCAAACCGGCATTTGCGTACAGAATACCGAGCAATAGACGCGAACTGCCGAAATTTCGTTTCGCGGCATCGATCTCGTTGGCTGCGACACTGTCGATCACTCGAAATCGGGCATCGGGAGCGGGCCGTGAGGGCGATCTGATCTCTTCGCCGTCTCTCTGTGCCGTCACCTGCCATTGGTAGACATTTCCCCGTTTCAACGTTATTGACGTCCAACTGTTTTGCTTCAGCGGCGGACTTTCGGCCACTTTATTAAAATTCGCATCATACACCGACACTACGTACGATTCAGCCTGGTCTAGAGCCCTCCACCGGAATTGAGGTCGTGCCGATTCGATGACCTTACCGACCGGCGATGTCAACGCAAACGAAACGCCCGGCTGCGTATCGCTCATCAGAACGCCTGACTTGGAACGCAGCTCCCTCGCAGCGGTTGAGATCTCGATATTCTGATTGATCAGTGCGGCTTTGATGCGGGATTCGAATTGAGGTGCATTGAGACCCTTGAGTTTTCCGTCCGTGTCGATCTCGATCATGCCGGGGCCGTCGGCAAGCGAGACCATAGGAGCAGTCGAGGCGGAATTTGCGCCTGAGATCGCGGCGGTCTCGGTGTTTGCCAAACCTGAATTCGTATTTGTGTTTTCGAAACCGTTGTTTGCGATCGGGTCCACGACCGCCTTGACACCGCCGCTCGGGCGATCGAAAAGCCAGAACGACCAGGCGATCGCTCCGATCACTATCGCAGCAAACGCCGGAATACCGAATCTAAAAAGAGGCATTGCCGAGATGTTTGTCCAAAAGCTGGGTTCCGGCCGGCTTACGATCGAATCGTTATCCGTCGCGTTTTCCAATTGCAGTGTCGCTCGAATCTGCACCAACTCTTCCAATTGCTGCTCACAGGCACTGCAGACCTCACGATGAAGCTCCACGATCTCGCGGTCGGCATCTGCGATCGCTCCGTCGACAAATGCCTCGATCTGTTCATACGACAGATGGCCCTCGTCTTCCGGATCGAAAAACGCCTGATCGATATCCGTCGAACGCAAAACTCCGCCGAGCATCGAAAAACACCGGTCGCAGGATCGCAGGTGTTCGTCCGCGCCCAAGAGTTCGGCCGGCGGCAGCGACCGTTTGGCATAATTTTGTATTTCGTCCTGCGAAAGATGTTGCGGCATACACTTACAATCTAACTAGATGCAAAAATTGCACAGAAATTGTCTATTGCTCATAAATATTCCTAAAAACGCTCGAGCCTCTTGCGAAGCGACGCCCGGGCCGATTGCCTGAGGTTTATGACCTGCTGCCGGGTCAGTCCGAGATATTCGGCGATCGTAAGGTCATCCCATGGCAGTTCATTCCAAATTCGTACAAATTCATCCAAAGGAAACTCGAGCGTTTCGGCGATCTGCGAGATCGTTGCTGCCCGCGTCATCGGAAACACCGTGAGCATTCCGTCTCCGTTCTGATCTCGCAGATTGAGAAGGAGAGCCGCTCGGTGCCGAACAGGCAGATTGGCGATCTCTCGCCACAAATTGCTAATATACGCCGACTGTTCCAGTCGGTTGAGTACGTCGTTCTCCGGCCGCGTTGATCTGCGTTCCGCGAGAAATTCATCATCGATACTGACCGGTTCCGTCAATCTCCGCAGCTCGTAGATCATCCCAACTAGATCGCTAAAGTTAAATATACCTTCACGATGACCGAAGACGCCTAACACAAGATCCACCAACGCAGCACGTTCGGGGAATATGCCGACACCCTCCAATTTGGCCCGCAACTCATCGGGGGCCAAACTCATCGGATCGTTGATGTTGTTGCGATATTCATTCTTTCCGCAATACCAGGCACCGTCGTCAGACTGCCAAAGTGAAAATCTCCGGTCGTGCGAGAGCAAATATCTAAGCTGATTTTTCAGCCGCGATCGGTTTGGATTGCGCCGCCGAATGTATTGGTTTGCGGCATTTGTAGTGACGGTTTTAACGTACGCTTCGAGATTATCGATCGGGACGAAGCCATTCCCATTTCGCTGTTTACTCAGTTTTGCGACGATCAACGTTTTGACCTCACTGACAAGGTCGAGAGCGTTTTGATTCAGCGAGCGGTCATCGGAATCCTGGAGAGATACCCGAAATTTTCCACGAACAATATCTTTTACCAGCGGTTCGACCGAATGGTCGATCAGGACGGCTAGACACTTAGCCGCTTTTTCGTCCTCGTCAGCGCACATAAAATCGCTGTAGAGCTCTGCTATGTCGCGGATCTTCCTGTCCATCGTTACCCGATGCAAAAGTCAACAGTCTGCAAATTTATTCCGAGACAAATCTACACTCGTTGCCGCTCAAATCAAAGTGAGCCCTGCATCTGGAATACATGCATCGACACAATGCCCGCCGTAAGGGAACGTAGCTTCGATCTATTGAATTACACTCGCGCCCCGGCATTTACACATTGAAGACAAAAAAAAGCGTCCGATCCGGACGCCTTAGTTTCGAGATAAATGGTGATCCGAGCAGGACTCGAACCTGCGACCCAGTGGTTAAAAGCCACTTGCTCTACCGACTGAGCTATCGGACCAAATCGGTGTGTCGTCTGCTGCTCACGTGTGCGTAGGCAACGACTAACGAATTGAAAATTCTACAATTTAGAATCGGATATGGCAAGTTCCATCCTGATATTCGCACGGACAAACTGAGAATTCGGGTCAAGCGGAGTTTCGACAAAGCCGTACTTACGGTACAGCCCTATCGCGGCAACCTGTTTTGTGTTCGATTCGAGAATTATCGAATTTTTGCCTTTCGCCCTCGAATACTCGATACACGCGTCCATCAAAGATTGCTCAGCCCGAGCCCGCGATGTTCGGGAGACCGCCATTTTGGCAAGTTCAAACGCATTCTCGCCCATTTCGATAAGTGCGACCGTTCCGGCCGGCTCGCCGTCTACCATCGCAAAAAATATTTGTCCGCCGGGCTCGATGATCTGCTCGACCGGATGATCGAGTATTTCGCGGTCGTGCTCCTCGACGGTGTACGCCTTTTCGATCCATTCGTAATTCAGATCAGCAAACTTTCGAGCGAATCGCTCGTCAAACCCGATCACCTCAAAACCGATCGTGTTCATAATTTCGCATTTTGAATTCCAAAATCTGCCTTTATCTGAACCAGCCTTCCATCACCGAATCTCTCAAAATGATCGTCTGATCGCGTTCCGGCCCGGTCGAAATGAGGCCGATCTCTGTGCCGATCTGATCCGAAAGGAATCGAACGTAGGTTTGAGCTTTTTCGGGCAGCTTATCGAATTCCGTCGTGCCGACGGTGTCACTCATCCAGCCCGGCAGCGTTTCATAGATCGGCTTGATCTTCAGCAATTCGCTTGAAACGGCGGGAAATGTATCAACGCGTTTCCCATCGATCTCGTAACCAACGCAGACCTTTACCTCTTCCAATGCATCGAGTACATCAAGCTTTGTCAGAGCGACCGAATCAAATCCGTTCAACTCGGCAGCATATCGCGTCGCGACCGCATCAAACCATCCACAGCGTCGCGGGCGTTTTGTCACAGAGCCGTATTCGTTGCCGCGTTGCCGGATCAGATTGGCCATATCTTCTTCTGCGTCAACCATTTCGGTCGGAAACGGCCCTTCACCAACTCGCGTTGCGTAAGTTCTGACGATACCAAGAACACCGCTGATATGATGCGGCGGAATTCCCGCCCCGACCGACGCACCGCCGGCCGTCGGATTCGACGAAGTAACATACGGATAAGTGCCGTGATCGACATCGAGCAGCGTCGCCTGGGCGCCTTCGAGCAATATCTTTTTGTGTGCTTTGCGGGCCTCTGCCAGAAAATGCGAGGTCTCGCAAACGAAAGGCCGCAGACGTTCGACCAGCGGCGAAATTTCCGCCAATATCTCATCGGCCCGCAGCGGCTGTTGGCCAAATAGGACGATAATACGGTTCGCTTCTTCGAGGTTTCGTTCGATCCGAAGCTTGAGCAACGCCGGATCCATCGCATCCGCAACGCGGATACCACGTCTTCCTGCCTTGTCCTCATACGCAGGGCCGATACCCCGAAGCGTTGTGCCGATCTTCTCGTTCCCCAAACGCTCTTCCGAAGTATGGTCGAGAGCTCGGTGATAAGGCATTATCAGATGGGCACGCGAAGACACTTTAAGCCGCTCCGGCGAAACCGATATTCCCTTTTCAGCGATCTGATCGACCTCTTCGAAAAATGCTTTCGGGTCGATGACCATGCCGTTGCCGAGCACGCAGGTTTTGTCTTCGTGGATAATGCCCGACGGCAACAGCCTCAAAACAAAGGCTTTATCGCCGACATACACGCTATGACCGGCATTGTGCCCACCCTGATAACGCGACACGATATCAAACCGGTCGGCCAACAGATCGACAACCTTTCCCTTCCCTTCATCGCCCCACTGGGCACCTATAATGACAATGATCATATTAATATTCAAGAATAATGTAACAGGGATAAGGAGGATGAAGGAGATAAGAAAAATCTATATAAATCCCAAAAATCCCTTTTAACTTCTTCATCCCTGTTGATTCTAACTTCTTGTCCAATTGTATAGTTCCATGTAATGCTTCGCCGCGTTCTCCCAAGAATTATCGACCGCCATTCCGTTCCGTTGGATCTTGATCCACGCGTCTTTGTCGGCGTACGCAAAACGAGCTTCGTATATCTTTTCGAGGAGTTTATCTGCCTGGAACGGGCCAAATTTGAAACCGTTGCCGGTTCCACTGACAGCGTCCCAATTCTGCACAGTGTCATCCAAGCCGCCGACCGCACGAACGATCGGTACCGTGCCGTATCGAAGCGAATACATCTGATTCAAACCGCAAGGCTCAAATTTCGACGGCATCAGGAATATATCTGCTCCGGCCTCGATCAGATGCGCGAGCCTTTCATTATAACCGACGTACACGCCGACACGCGTCGGTGCGTAATCGCGCAATGCCTGCAAAAATTTCTCCGAGTCCTTCTCGCCCGAACCAAGTGCGATAAAAAATCCGCCCGACGCCAAAATATCATTCGCACCTTGCCTGATCAATTCGACACCTTTCTGCGACGTAAGGCGCGTAACACTCGCGTAGATCGGCCGGTCCAGCTCGATCGGCAAAGAAAATTGTTCGAGCAAAGCACGTTTACACTCGGCCTTGCCTGAGAGATCATTGAACGAAAAATGAGCCGGCAGTTCGCGGTCGGTGGCAGGGTTCCATTCATCGTAATCGACGCCGTTCGTGATGCCGATAAGGCGGTTCGAACGCTGCCGCGTCAACCAGTCAAGATCGTGGCCGAATTCGGGAGTTTGTATTTCGTGAGCGTAACGTTTTGAGACGGTCGAAAGTGTGTCAGAAACTTCAAGTCCTGCCTTCATTGCCGAGGCGTAACCGTTGAAAGTAAAGCTATTTCGGGCGAACTCGGAAGTGAAGCCAAGGGCACCAAGTTGGTCCAATCCAAAACCGCCTTGATACGCCATGTTGTGGATAGAAAAGACTGTCCGTGTGTTCTGCCAAAACGGCTCATATCGCCGCCGCGAAGCTAATTCGACTGCCGCAAAGCCGCAATGCCAATCGTTCAGATGAACAATATCCGGTGCCGTGCCGATCCTCTCGAGCAACGCCAATGCCGCGTGATTAAAGAACGCAAACCGTTCGTAATCTTCGGTGTAACCGTAAATAGAGTCACGGTGAAACAGCGACGGAGCGTCGACCAGAAACGTCGGTGAACCATTTGCCTCACTGTAAAATGCCTTTGCATGATAGCTTGCCACGCCAAGTGACCCAGAGGTCGTCGATCGCCGTCTTCCACAAGTATTCGCCCTTCGTCTGCCAGTAACACGGCGTTATCAGCAGACTGTCGATGCCGATCTGCTTCAGAGCCTTTGGCAGGGCCCCGGCGACATCACCGAGCCCGCCGGTCTTTGAATATGGAACTGCCTCGGCAGAGATGACGGCTACGCGCAATGTATTCGCTTCCTTTCGAACCAGGTCTTGGTCATTGTGTACCAGACGATTTTAGCAACTGCCTCCCCATTCGTCCATTTGAGCGATTATTCGACTCTCCGACTCTTATTTTCAGCGAACACTGCGTCCAACTCTCTGCGTTACTCTGTGTGGAAAAATATAAATGAAGATTCCGCGTTGAGTTCGCTGAGATTTCACAGAGGCCGGAGAGAAGAAAGGACGCCCACAGGCCGTCTATCTTGACAACAACCCCTATAAAAGCTTACAAATCTATGTTCCTTAATATTTAGATCTATGTTCCACGAAGGCCATCAGATCGGACCTTACACACTTATCCGTAGACTCGGGCGAGGAGGCTTCGGTGATGTATGGCTAGCAGAGCGAAGGTCGCAGTTCCTAACAAAAAAAGTTGCGGTAAAACTGCCACACGACGATCAGGTTGATTTCAACACTATCCAACGGGAAGCCGGCCTCTGGGAAGAAGCCAGTGGCCACCCGAACGTGCTGCCGATCATCGACGCCGAAGTCTACGACGGCCAGGTCGTCATTGTCAGTGAATTCGCCGACGGCGGTTCGCTTGCCGATAGATTGACCGATCTGGGCACGACATCCGTAAAAGAGGCAGTCGATCTGACGATGGGAATCTTGACCGGCCTTGAGTTCCTACACGGCAAACGCATCATCCATCGAGATATCAAGCCGCAAAATATTCTATTGCAAGGTAACACGCCGCGGCTTGCCGATTTTGGCATCTCACGGGCTATGGCGACATCAGGTGTTAGTTCCACGATCATCGGCACCGACGCATATATGTCGCCCGAGGCATTCGATGGCAAACGCACTGTCCAGACAGACATCTGGTCGACCGGTGTTGTGCTATATCAACTGCTCAACGGCACGCTTCCCTTTCCCCAGACACATCCTACCGAGCGAATGTTTGCAGTTCTCACCAAGGATTTTGAACCGCTTTCTGGTGACGTTCCGAGTGATCTCAAAAAGATCGTCGCGACCGCACTCGCCAAACTGCCCGAGAACCGCTTCGCATCCGCGGCCGCAATGCGCGAGGCGTTGGCTCAGGCGAAAGTGCGTATCGATCACCCGACACTCGCAAATACCGAGGTTTTCGACCGTTCGCAGATACCTATTTTTGCTCCGCAATCGGCTGACGCCGATCCCGAAGCGACGGTCATCCGCGTTCAGATACCGAATGAGCAGGAAACGTTGGTCCGTCCCGCTGGTCCCGAGGCACCCGCCTCGACACAATTAGCTTACCCAACCGGATCAGTAGATACATTGACGTCACCCGAGGCTTTGTCTGGCGATACCAAACAGTCCCAGTGGAACATGTATGAGCCTCCCCCAAACTCCCTGGAAGTGCTTACGAATGCAAAGAAGGCACTCGCCGACAATCCACTAGCCGGGATCATTGGCATGGGAATATTGATCGTCGGCGGTTTTTTCCTGTTGCTTGCGTTGTATGCCGCCGTTCCAAATAAGGCTAGTAATAACTCAACTCGTTTGAACATTAACAACACGTTAAGCTCAAACTCCACCAATAGCGGCTCACATACAGCGAACAAAGCCGCAAACACGGCGAACAACTACAGCGGCAACAGTAATTCGTATTCTTCCAATACGATGACGTCCAACTCGAACGCCGATTACCGCACGGAATTGGGTCGTTCGGCGTTCTGTCGTGGATATACGGACGGATGGACGAGTGCCTATAAAGACACGATCGGCCGGCCGCCTGCAGCGGGCCCGTCTGTCCGGATGAAAAGGATTACAAGGACAAATCGTACGAAGGCGGAAGGACGACTGGATATTATCAAGGATTAGTGTTCTCTAGAGATTACCTAAAAAATACTAGCAAAGAATAAAAAAGCGGATCAAGGCCTTGACCTTCGATCCGCCGTTCTATTTCAACTCTTGGCTTTTTAACTCTGCATCGATGCCAAAAATTCGGCGTTAGTCTTGGTCTTGGACAGGCGTTCAAGGACGACCTCCATCTGCTCCACCGGCGAAAGCGGATTGAGCACGCGGCGCATGACCCAGACTCGGTTGAGGTCTTCTTTGCTGAGCAAAAGCTCCTCTTTTCGTGTTCCAGATCTCTGCAGATCGATCGCCGGGAAGAGACGTTTGTCCGAAAGTTTACGGTCGAGATGAATTTCCGAGTTACCGGTTCCCTTGAACTCCTCAAAGATAACATCGTCCATACGCGAACCCGTATCGATCAGTGCCGTAGCGATGATCGTCAGCGAACCGCCTTCCTCGATATTTCGAGCCGCACCAAAGAAACGCTTCGGCCTCTGCAACGCGTTGGAATCAATACCACCCGACAGGATCTTGCCCGACGGCGGCACGACCGCATTGTGAGCACGAGCGAGACGCGTGATCGAATCGAGCAGGATAACGACGTCGCGTTTGTGCTCGACCAACCGCTTTGCCTTTTCAATGACCATGTCCGCAACCTGTACGTGGCGTGTCGGCGGTTCGTCGAATGTTGATGAAATAACTTCGCCTTTGACGCTGCGCTGCATGTCCGTGACTTCCTCAGGGCGTTCGTCGATCAGCAGAACGATGAGCGTGACCTCAGGATGATTTTGCGTTACCGAATTTGCAATAGTCTGCAGCAGGATCGACTTACCTGTCCGCGGTGGAGCGACGATCAGGGCACGCTGGCCTTTACCGATCGGCGTGACAAGATCGATAACGCGGGCTGCGATCCTCTCAGGATCACCCTCGATCTCCATCGTCAACTGTTCGTCCGGATAAAGCGGCGTCAGATTGTCAAAGAAGATCTTCTCACGCGACTGGCCGGGATCTTCGAAATTGATCGCCTCGACCTTGATAAGGGCAAAATAGCGTTCGCCTTCCTTCGGCGGCCTGATCTGGCCCGAAACCGTGTCGCCGGTTCGCAGATCGAACTTGCGTATCTGCGAAGGCGAAACATAGATGTCGTCCGGGCCCGGAAGATAGTTGTATTCCGGAGCACGTAAAAATCCAAATCCGTCGGGCAGTGTCTCGAGCACGCCTTCTGAGAAAATCAGTCCGCTTTTTTCGGTCTGTGCGGCCAGCAGCTTAAAGATCAGTTCCTGTTTTCTAAGGCCCGTAGCACCTTCGACGCCCATTTCGCGCGCAATATGGGTCAGCTCGCTGATCGACATATCTTTCAGATCGGCGAGATTCAGTTTACCGTCGTCGTCCTTGCCTGTCGGCTGGGCTTTCGCCGGTACGGATTCGTCGTTTGCCGATTCGACTTCGACTTCATCGTCGATCCTTTCAGGAGCGTCCGTCGCGGCCTTAGCCGTTTTGGCTCTGCGCGGATTGGTGGTTTTGGTTGCCATGTTTGTAATTTGGTTGGATAGAAGTTAATTTAATTTGTTACGGGTTTCACAATGTTCTTCGAAAAAATTTCGATGTAAACAGCAAATCGAGATAGATCAAATGTGAAGAAAATTGTATGGATTGTTTGCAGTAATACAAAGAAAACAAGCCCAAGAGCTTTTCCGAGAAACCCCGAAGTTTTAGGGATACCTAATTTTTACATAAAACAAATCAATAAATCAAATAAAAACTTCAAGATTTGTTTATCGCTCGCATGATCTCTCCCCAGACTTCATCGCGGCCGAGAGCTTTTGTTGCTGAGTATGTCAGGATTCGGCTATCGGTAAGCGTTGCTTTTGCCAATTTTAGCGATTTAGCAAGCTCAGTTTTGGATGATTTATCTGCCTTTGTCGCGACGACAACAAATGGCTTTTCATTATGCTTGAGCCATTCATTGAGCTGAATATCAAGTGATGTCGGAGCGTGCCGCGAATCGATCAGCTGTATGCAAAGCGCCAGTTCCTGACGGTCCGAAAGATACTCCTCGGCCATTTTGCCCCAATCGGCACGCATCGTTTTCGAAACGCGTGCGTACCCATAACCCGGCAGATCTGCGAAATAGAGGCTGTCGTTGATCAAAAAAAAGTTGATACTCTGCGTTCGCCCGGGCGTGTTCGATGTTCTCGCCAGCCCTTTCCGCAGCAGAAGCGAATTGATCAACGACGACTTACCCACGTTCGAACGCCCCAAGAACGCGATCTCCGGCCGGCCGTCGATCACCCAATGCGAACGCTCGAACGCACTTTTTACAAATTCGGCTGAGGTTACTTTCATTAGCGCGAGTATGCACTCTCGGCCATCGACGCCCTTGCTTCCATCATCTTCTTGATCATCTCGCGGCGTGCATCCATGCTTTCCTTGGCGTCCGGCAGGCTCATGGCGAGCGTTTCAAGATTCTTTGCGTACGTCGGATCGGAAAGTGCGGTTCGGACCTCTTCGAGAAACGGCTCGATCTTTGCAAAGACCATGAGTGCTTCGCCATTTGTTTCGAGGAACATCTCTGGGTCGATCGCCCCGCGATTTACAAAACTTGCGGCCATATCCCAATAGCTGACGACCATTTGGTAATAACCGGTCGTCTTGGGATCGACCATTGCCTGGATAATATCCTGTCCGCTTTCCGGATGAAATTTCACGAACCAATCGCGGCCGTCACGCATTAGCGTGTCCCGCCGAAGGTCAAACAGGCGCATTATCAATTCGGCCGACTCAGTTTCTTTGCTCATAAATACCACTAGTTACTCTAGTGTAGCGTTTATTTCGGCAACGGCACCATCGGCGTTCCACAATTGCGGGGTTTCGATCGTTTCGGCCGCTTCGTTTTGAACCAAAGCGATATTGAGGACCTCGTCGATCATATCGACCGTGTGGATGGTCAATTCGTCGCGAACCTCTTCGGGCACGTCGACCAGATCTTTCTCGTTCTCTTTCGACATAATGATCGTCCGCAGGCCGAATCGATGTGCTGCGAGCAATTTTTCTTTCACGCCGCCGATCGGCAAGACCTTTCCGCGAAGCGTGATCTCACCGGTCATCGCGACGTCGTGGCGTGCGGCCTTTCTTGTCATTGCCGAGACCATTGCGGTCGCCATCGTAATACCCGCAGACGGCCCGTCCTTGGGAATTGCACCTTCGGGCACGTGGATGTGGAGATCCTTTTCGCGAAATATCGCCGGATCGATACCCAATTCTTCGGCTCGCGTGCGAACGCAGGTCAGAGCGGCTTTTGCCGATTCCTGCATCACTTCGCCCAGTTTTCCGGTCAGCGTCACGTCGCCTTTGCCCTTGACCATCGTCGCTTCGACCTGCAGCACGTCGCCGCCGACCTCGGTCCACGCAAGGCCATTCACCAATCCGATCTCGCTCGTCCGGGCGATGTCCTGTTTACGGTAACGGATCGTGCCAAGCAGTTCTTGTACCTTTTCGGCGTCAACAACAATGCGAAAATCATCCTTTGCATCCGACGCCACATATTGCCGTGCGATCTTTCTGAGGCACGAACCGATCTCGCGTTCGAGATTTCTCACACCGGCTTCGCGTGTGTAATGACGGATCGCTTCGAGAATCCCGTCATCGGTAAATTTTACCTTTTCGCAGTCGATTCCACTGTTTTCGCACTGTTTCGTAATTAGATGCTGCTTGGCGATCTCCATCTTTTCACGCTCGGTGTAACCCGACAAACTCAAGATCTCAAGTCTGTCCTGCAACGCCGGCGGAATTGTGTGCAGAACATTCGCCGTCGCGATAAAGAAAACTTCCGACAGATCGTAATCGACATCCAAATAATGATCACGAAACGTGCTGTTCTGTTCCGGATCGAGAACCTCGAGCAAAGCCGCGCTCGGGTCACCGCGATAATCGCGTCCGAGTTTGTCGACCTCGTCGAGCAAAATGACCGGATTCTTTGTGCCGGCCCGCTTCATCAACTGCACGATCTGGCCGGGCATCGAACCGATGTATGTTCTCCGGTGTCCGCGAATTTCCGCTTCATCATGCACACCGCCGAGAGCGAGGCGAACGAATTTGCGTCCCGTCGCGTTCGCGATCGATTTACCTAAGCTCGTCTTACCAACGCCCGGAGCACCCACAAAACATAGGATCGTACCCTTAGGATTTTTAACAAGCTGGCGTACCGCCAAAAATTCCAAAATGCGTTCTTTGATCTTCTCGAGCCCATAATGATCCTCATTCAGTGTCTTCTCGGCTTCGCCCAGGTCCTCGATCTCTTCCGAACGATCTTTCCAGGGCACGCTCAGCAGCCAATCCAAATAATTCCGGCTGACCGTACTCTCGGCGGACATCGGCGGCATTGCTTCGAGCCGCGAAAACTCCTGCATCGCCTTTTCCTGAGCCTCGACGGTCATTCCCGCGTCGATGATCTTGGCTTTCAGCTCTTCGAGTTCGGCCTTTTCGTCCTTGCGGCCGAGTTCTTTGTGAATGGCCTTGATCTGTTCGTTCAGATAATATTCGCGTTGATGCTTGTCCATCGCTTTTTTCGTTCGCGAATGGATATTACGGTCCATCTGACGCTTTTCGATCTCGGCATCCAGAAACTCGATTAGCTTCTGCAGACGCTCCTGTACCGAAACCGTTTCAAGCAGATCCTGTTTCTCCTCAACCCCGATCCGCAAATGCGACGACATCGAATCCGCTATCTGAGCCGCCGAAACGCCTCTCAAACTCGCATGCAAAGCGTCCGTATAAGCATCCGGCGAAACACGCAAAAATTGTTCGACCTGTGTATGGATCTTCTGCAGCAAGCCATCTGTGCGATAGCCCGACTCGTCGGTCGAGGGTACACGCCGCACATGAGCGTAAAACATACCATCCGCATCATGTTCGACGCGGACGGCCTTTCCGCGTTCCCTTCCTTCGACCACGACCTTGATCTGCCCATTGTCCTGCCGCTGTGCCTGGACAATTCGCCCAAGCGTACCGGTCGTGTATATCTGATCGGCATTCGGTTCGTCTATCGAAGCGTCATGCTGGGTCGCGAGAAAGATATTCCGCTCGCCCGTCATCGCCTGCTCAAGCGCCCTGACCGAACTCGGCCTGCCGATCTTAAAAGCAACCTTGGTGTACGGAAAAATGACGACGTCGCGGATGGGGACCATCGGAAAACGCTCGATATCCGACGGCATCTGGTCTGAAAATTCTTGCATACTCATAGTGACAGAATTCGGTATAGCTAATTGGTCTATTTCTTCGAATTAGTTGGATTAACTCTATTTACGCAAAACAGAGATGCAAAAGCAATAGCCAGACCTACCAATTCGTCAAAAATTCGACTGTTCAAATTATGCTTTTATAAAGGGCGAAAGCCCCTCGGATTTTACTTTTATATTCCGGCCCGAAAACCTGCCGCTGTGCACGACCGTCACTATTGCATTTTCATCGAATTTGAGTCACGATTCTGCTGTTTTCATTGGGTTTTAGCGGTATTATTCGATTCGAAGGATCGGTCAGTGTCAGGCGAAAAGTCATGTCACAGATAACGTCGCGAAAAATGCTCACGAAATCCCGCATTTTTGTATCGGTTTTTGCCGCTATCGCCGCGTGAGCAGCTCTGCCCCCGCCTCCTCGATCCTTGCCTTTCCTATCTCCCCATCTCCGCGTCTTCTTCGCTGCTCCGCCCCATCGCTGAGAGGCGGCAGATGTGCCTCGCCATCCAGCGGCCAAAAAGATCAGGAGCCTGCGACACCGGGCGACACAGACATTCCAAACGCACGTTTCTTAGCACGGGAAAGGCAATTCTGTTGTGGAGAGAAACAGTTGGTGATACGATGGGGTCGGATTGCATCGGAGGTAAATATGCGAAATTTCTTCATGTTGCTTTTTCTCCTTCTTTTGTTATTCGTTCCCTTGTTGATCGGTCAAAGCACTTCCGAAGATTTCGTCACCGACGGTTTGTTGGACGACATCGACCAGGATTTTGAATCCGCCATTATCAACTACACATTGGCGATCAAACTTGATCCTAAAGATGGCCTTGTCTACAAGCTTCGCGGTCAGGACCGGTACAAAATGAAGGACTATGACGGTGCGATTGCGGATATCACACGGTCAATCGACCTCGGATTTAAGTTTGACCTGTCAAACACCTACGTATTTCTTGGTATTGTCCGAGAAGCAAAGAAAGACCTAAAGGGAGCGATAGCGGACCACACCAAAGCTATCGAGATCAACTCGAAAAACGTTGACGCTTATTACTTTCGAGGTTTGATGCGTTTCATGATCAAAGACTACCAAGAGGCGATCAACGACTTTACCGAGTCGATAAAAATTGATCCAAAATTTGAATTCGGGGCTAATTACATTCAAAGGGCAAGAGCCTATCGTGCAATGAACAAGATCAGCCTTGCTGTGGCAGATGAAAAGAAAGCCGCCGCGTTGGCAAAACCGAGGAACCGGTAAGATGACCTCTTGATCTAAGACTGACTGTCCCCGCACTTCACACATCCGGGCACTTACTTGTCTTTCCTTCTTAACTTCTCACCCTTTCGGCCATTGGTCGCGGTTACGACATTTCTTAGGTCGAGGAGCAGGGTTCCTTTTTCGTTGACCTCGGGGTTTAAGAACCTGATCGTTTCTGTGGTGTACACGCCGAACTGGTTTATAGCGTGGGCGGCCCTGATCCGTTTGGCTCCGCGAGGCGCGGTTTTTGCGACAAAGGCGTTTTCTTCACGCGGATGGGCTCGGCGTATTCCGATAGTCTGGTTTATACGGTCAAATAATACTTTTACCGCAACGGGCTCGCGCAGAGCTTCGCTGGTAAACCTATTTATAAAGATCACTCCTTTCGGAGTAATGGTCACATAGTGCCCGACACGGTACGCCTGCCTTGGCCCCTTTTTTCCTTCTTCCCAATTTCTTTCCATATTTGCTTTTTCCTCCATACTGCCGTCGATCGGTATTTTTGCGGCAGATGATAAGTGTATCATACTTTTGTCTATGTTGCATCTATGAATTTCCACTCGACAAGAAATTCGTCCCGAGGTCATTCGGGCGTATCTGTTTCCGGCATGATCGTCTTTCAAAACGCGGATCGAATTGCGGTTCTGCGCAGTTCAAATCGCGTTTCGAATAGAGGAATCGCCGGCCGTTTCGCATTTTTTGAAATTGGGGACCGATTTCGGCAAGATTGGCATAAACCAGGCTCACAACTGCGAATACGCAAGCCCAAAAGCGTGAATATACCGACACCGCGCTCGACACCTAAACAAGCCCCTAAGGTGCTCCATACGCCGCCTCACGAACTCCTAAGCCGACACCTGTGTGCTTGCGCCGGTCCTATGTGCTCCAAACACAAAAAAACACGCAACAGGAACATGTCCCATTCCGTGCTTTTTTCGTGACCTTTCGCAAACAAGTATTCGTCGCCCGTTCTGCCAACGGACAACTGACTAAGCGGCCTCTTCGGTTCGCTGGATCACCTCGAAAACAGGGGCCTTTCTCTCGATCATCTCTTTGGTTACGATGATCTCAGTGACCTGTTTTTCGCTGGGCAGATGATACATCGATTCGAGCAGGACCTCTTCCATTATCATCATCAGTCCGCGGGCTCCGACCTTGCGTTTGTGTGCCTCGTGGGCGATCGCCCTCACAGCACCTTCGGTGAATTTGAGGCTGATATTATCGAACTCGAATTTACGTTGATACTGCTTGATCAGAGCGTTTTTCGGCTCGGTCAGGATCGACATCAGAGCGGCCTCGTCAAGCTCACGCAGCGTGCCGATGACCGGCAGACGGCCGACAAATTCGGGGATCAACCCGTAGTGAATTAGATCTTCGGGCTCCAGCTTATTGATCGAATCTACCTGCCGCTGTCTGTTGGTTTTGATATCGGCCTGAAAGCCCAATGATTTGTTTCGAAAACGCTTCTCAACGACCTTCTCAAGCCCGATGAAAGCTCCGCCGCATATGAAGAGAATATTGGTCGTATCGAGCTGTTGAAAATCCTGTTGCGGGTGCTTTCGACCGCCGCCGGTCGGGATATTTGCTGTCGTTCCCTCAAGGATCTTGAGCAGTGCCTGTTGGACACCTTCGCCTGAAACGTCGCGGGTGATCGACGGATTGTCGTCCTTGCGGCAGATCTTGTCGATCTCGTCGATGTAGATAATTCCCTGCTGCGCCCTCTCAATATCTCCGCCGGCGGACTGTAGCAGGCGGTTCAGGATGTTTTCGACATCCTCGCCTACATAACCCGCTTCGGTCAGACTGGTCGCATCGACAATGCAGAACGGCACCGAAATGACTCTTGCAAGTGTCTGAGCCAAAAGGGTTTTACCGGTTCCGGTCGGTCCTATCAGCAAGATATTGGATTTTTGCAGTTCGATGTCCTGACGGCGTTTTGCCATCTCGAGCCGCTTGTAATGCTGGTAAACAGCCACCGAAAGCCGTTTTTTCGATTCGTCCTGGCCGATGACGTATTCGTCCAGATGAGCCTTTATTTCCTGAGGTTTAGGGATCGTTGTCCGGGCCGCGACACTGTCGGTTCGCTCGTCGTCATTGATTATCTCGTTGCAGATATCGATGCACTCGTTACATACATAAACGCCCGGGCCGGCGATCAATTTGCGCACATCATTCTGCGATTTTCCGCAAAACGAACAAGTCAATAACTCTTCAGGACGGCGAAATTGGCTCATAGGATTTTGGATTTTCGATTTTGGATTTTCGATTGGAAAGCCGTCTGCCATCCAAAATCTAAAATCCAAGATCTAAAATGCTATTTCTCGCGGTGTTCAATAACTTCGTCGATCAGCCCGTATTCCTTAGCCTGGATCGGTGTCAGGATGCGGTCACGCTCGACATCTATCTCGACCTGATCAAAATTCTGACCAGTATGCCGCGCAATGATCGTCGAGGTCAGCGTTCGCATACGAATGATCTCTTCGGCCATAAGGCGAACGTCCGTAGCCTGTCCTGACGCACCGCCCGACGGCTGATGGATCAGCACACGTGCATTAGGAAGCGAAAAGCGCTTGCCAGGAGCCCCGGCACATAGCAGCAAAGCTCCCATCGAAGCACATTGTCCGACACAAATTGTCGTAACGTCATTTTTGATGAACTGCATCGTGTCATATATCGCCATGCCCGCAGTGATCGAACCGCCGGGACTGTTGATATACAGGTTGATATCACGCTCGGGATCTTCGGCCTCGAGGAATAAAAGCTGTGCTACCAACAAGTTAGCGACCTGATCGTCGATCGGCGTACCGATAAAAATGATGCTGTCTTTAAGCAGCCGCGAGTAAATGTCAAACGCTCGTTCGCCCCGCGACGTCTGCTCAACAACCATTGGAACTAACATATTATTCTCTCTCACCCAACTTTGGATTTACTTAACCAAATGCTTTAGATTTGTGTCGATAAGTTGTTGAAAATATGGCGATTGCCAGTGTTGGAAATCGATTCTACAACTTTTCAAATAAAAATCAAGCTAAATTTTGCTATGCCCGATCTATGTCATGCTTTATTATTCTCAATGACAAGTATTTACTTTGATCACTGACGCATAAACTGGAGGACGCTGATTCCTCTAAGATTTCGCGGCCTTCTTGGCCGGTTCTTTCTTTTTGGCCGCCTTTTTGGGCTTTTCTTCGACGGTCTCGCTCGGAACGGCCGATTCGTCGATCCACTCGCCTTCGGTCACCTTCGCCTTATCGATCACCGCCTCGATCGACTTACGCGTTTTCAAATTATTGCGGATATTTTCGACTCCGCCGCCCTGTTTTTCTAGCGATTCGCGAATTTCTTCAACCGATGCACGGTAATAATCGGCAAGCTTTTGAATCTCTTCATCGACCTCGCCGTCAGTAATTTCGACATTTTCGATCTCAGCGACCTTATCGAGCAGCATCGCACCGCGAACATCACGCTCGGCCTGAACCTTCATATTACCGTAGGCCATCTCGACAAACTGGGGTTCGATCTTATTCAGATCGATCCCACGCTGCTGCATGTCCTGAGCGAAATTGTTCAGTAAATTACGAGCCTGATTCTCGATCAGCGTCGGCGGCACCTCGAAAGCATTTGCTTCGATCATTTTCGCAACTGCCTCGTTACGGATCCTCGCATCTGCATCAGCCTTTGCCGCCGATTCAAGGTCAGCGCGGAGCTTTTTCCTCAGATCCTTCAGCGATGAATAGCCCTCGTCGAGGCTCTTGACCCATTCGTCATTGAGCTCAGGTGTTTCCATCTTGCCCACGGATTTGATCTTCGCCTTGTAATGCACGGTCTTTCCGGCAAGTGCTTCCGACGAAAAGGTATCGGGGTATGCGACGGTAAATTCCTTTGCATCATCGTCCGCAACCCCAACTAGATTGTCGGTGAATGACTGTTCGATCATATCGCCGCCAAGGACGACCTCAATGTCATTGGCAGTGATCGGTTCACCGCTCTCGTCGCCATCAAAAACGCCCTCGAGATCAGCAATAACGGTATCACCGAGCTGCGATTTACGCCCTTCGACGGGGATCAAAGCCGCCTCTTTCTCTAGTCGGCCGGCGATCAGATCCTCGATCTCTGAGTCGGCAACGGGTTTTACCCGCCGAACGACCTCGATTCCGGTGTACTCCGGCATAGGGATCGGGGGCATCACCTCGATGTGAACGTGTAATTTCAACTCTTCCGAGCCGTTCACCTTAACCGTTTCATGATCCGCAAGATGCAAATGAGGCTCTGCCAATGGCGAAAGCCCATGCTCCTGGATGGCCGCGGCAACCTGGCCCGGGATCACGTCCTGGAGCACTTCGCTCTTTATCTCTTCCTTAAACCGCATCCGTACGACATCGACCGGTGCGAAGCCCTTTCGAAAGCCCGGGATGTTCGCGTTACGGGCATATTTCTGGCTGACCTTAGCGTATGAAGCCTTTACGGCGTCTACCTCGATGGTTAAATGTATTTCTCTTTGTGTAGGGGAAACTTCCTTTAATTCGCTTTTCATTTACTAAAAAAGGATAGCGCGTCAGTGGTCGGTTGTCAGTTGTCGGTTGTCAGATTTTCGTTCGCGAGCCGAATACCTGCTATTGAAACTGACAGTGACCGGAGCAATTGTCCCATTCTGACAACTGACCACCGGCCACTGACGACTGATTTTGGTGCCGAGGGCGAGACTCGAACTCGCATGTCTTTCGACGCTAGTTCCTAAGACTAGTGCGTCTACCAATTTCGCCACCTCGGCATTTGTTCGGAGATGTGCTTTCGAGCACTAGCATTTTCCGTGAGAGCAACAACTCCGAATTAAGAATTTACCGAATGCGGCGAGTATTGTCTAGCCGACTACTTATGGAGATATTTCTTATCGTACTCGTCCCACGACATATTTATGTCGACCCCACTGCCAATACCGGTGTGGGTGTCGCTGCCAAGTGCCTTCGCCTCAGCTTTCAGGAATAGTTTGTAGCCGCCATATGCGACCGCTCCGATCAACCCCAGCCAAAATACGTACCAAAGAAGGGTTCCGACCCAACCAAGTACCCATAGTAGAAGCATTCCGACAAAAACAAGTCCTATCGCACCGAGGATAAGTTTGATGATGTTCATAGATCCAACCTCCGCTTATGAATCTTAATACGAAATCTGACGGGCGATGTTCGCACGATTTTTGGCTCTGTCGTATAATTCACATTCGACCGGTTAAGGAACAAAAGTGAGCAAGTCAAACACCACATTACAGCAACTCGCAGAACAGCTCAATGCCGCATTATTCGGCGACGGCACAGGACCCGCGACCGACGTTACCCACGACTCGCGTCAGGCTCGCGAGGGAACTCTCTTTGTTGCGATAAAAGGAGCGACTGTTGACGGGCATAGGTTCGTCGACGATGTAATGCGACGCGGCTCGGCGGGAATTATTTCGGAATTCGATAGGCCGGAGAATTTTGCCGGAGCCTGGCTCAAGGTCAATGACGCTCGCGAAGCACTTGCCAAGGCGGCCGCCGTTATCAATGGCAACCCTTCGCACGAGCTTGACCTTGTCGGCATCACCGGCACCAACGGTAAAACGACAACCACATATTTGTGCTTCGCCCTTGCTGAAGCCGCCGGCAAAAAAGGAGCGATGCTTACGACTGTCGAATACCGCATCGGCGAAAAAAGTGAAGAGGCTGTACGAACGACGCCTGAGGCATCGGATACTAACCGTTTTTTGCGCGAAGCTGTCGACGCAGGATGCACATCGGCAGTTATGGAGACGTCGTCTCAAGCAATTGATCTCCACCGATGCGACTGGCTGCGGTTCAAGGTTGCTGTATTTACAAACCTCACCCGCGACCATCTTGATTACCATCTGACGATGGAAAACTACTACGACGCCAAGAAAAAGCTTTTTGACGGCCGCCTTGGTGAGAAACCTGGCTCGTCAGTGATAAATATCGACGACGAATGGGGAGCAAAGCTGGCTGACGAACTGCGAACTGCAGGCGATCGTGTTGTCACATTCTCGCAGATCAGTGATGCGGATCTTTCAGCCTCTAACATCGCGGTCTCATTGATCCGTGGAACGTCGTTCGACCTTAAGACGTCAGAAGGCATCGTTCGTATAAAGTCTCCACTGGTCGGCATACCGCATGTTTACAACATGTTAGCCGCGACCGCAACGGCTCTTGAACTCGGACAAGATCTAAATTCGATCGTCAAAGGTCTCTCAACATGCGTTGGTGCTCCTGGCCGTTTCGAAAGTGTGCCGCACGACGGTGACTTCGCGGTTATTGTCGACTATGCGCATACCGATGATGCATTGCTCAACACACTAAAGACCGCCAAAGACCTGACCGACGGCCGTATCATCACTGTATTCGGCTGTGGAGGAGATCGCGACAAATCTAAACGAAGACCGATGGGTGAAGTTGCGGGCGACTTCAGCGACCTCGTGATGATCACCTCTGACAATCCGCGAAACGAAGATCCTCTTAAAATAATTTCTGAGATAGAGCAGGGTGTGAAACAAAAGGGTTCAATTTACGAGGTGATTCCCGACCGCCGCGAAGCGATCCATCGAGCAATTGCAAATGCCCGAACTAACGATGTTGTGATCATCGCCGGAAAGGGCCATGAGAATTATCAGATCATTGGCAGCGACAAATTCCATTTCGACGACCGCGAGGTTGCACTCGAGTCGTTGGCAAGACTGAATGAAGAAAATTAGCCCTGTTCCGAAGACCTGACAAGATCTACCAACAGATCTCTCTGGGCCGCGGAAAGTTGGTCAAACTTTACACCGAATCCGATCTCAAAAACGTGATTTGCGACCTTACCACTGAACTGAACCTTCATGCCATCTGCCAGAGGTATAAATACCCGCACGGTGTCGCCATCTTCGACCTCGCCTGAACTCAAAATAAAACAGCCATCAAAGCTCACATCGCTCAAGGTTCCGGGAAGTCGGGTAGTCGCCACTTCCCACTCGACATCGAAAGTCACTGGATATCTGTTCGTTCCGCGGCGTTCCATACCACTTCGCCTGTCTTGAGCGTTCATAGGCTTAGCTCTCTTCCTCGCTAGTCTTCTTCCCTGTTAACGTTAAGAAATAATAGACGGGCAATCCCAATAATATCAGCCCGATACCAATAAAAGACTGGGTCGGTGCGGTGATCATCGTGTTGATGAGCAGCCATCCCGAAACAAGTAAAAAAGATGACCGGTACCACAGGATAGCCCCATGCTCGAGACGGCCGCGGTGCGTCAGGATATTTGCGACGGAATAAAAAGATCGAAGATGTGATCAATGCGTAAAAGATCCATGAGCCAAAAATAACATAATCGGTCAGCGCATCGAACGAGCCCGACATAGCCAAAATGCTTGCCCAAACGCCCTGGAACAACACGCCGTTGATCGGCACAGAATTGACCGACAGCTTGCTAAATGGCTTGAACATCAAACCGTCCTTGGCCATTGCGTACGGGATACGCGAAGAACTGAGGATCGAAGTATGGAGCGTTCCGAGTGACGACAACATCAGGCCGACGGTAAAGATCGCGACCGCCACGCCTACTCCAAAACTGAGTGCGTCTCCGCTAAAGAATTTGCTCACGACCACCTTGGCGACAGACGAGTCCTTCGAAACGGAAGCGATCGCGGTCGGATCGAGGACGTAGAAATATGCCGCACTCGCAAAGACGTAGAGTACTATAACGAGCAGAACGCTGCCGATAATTGCGATCGGAATGTTGCGGTTCGGATCCTTGACCTCGCCGGCAACGAACGAGAGATTGTCCCAGCCGTCGTACCCCCAGAGAGCGGCTAGCATTGCCGCACCAAATCCGCCGAGGAACGTGTATTCCGCCGATCCGAATTTCACTGCCTCTGCAACACCTTCGCAGGTACCGCCGGTATTCATTAGCGAGAAATTCGCAAAACTGCCGCCGGTTACGAGGAAAAATGCTCCAAGGCCAACGAACAATACCAATGCGATCTTTATCGTCGTCAGCCAAGTTGCGATCTGGCCGCTGAGGCTAACGGAAAGGCAGTTAAGTGTTGTAAAAATCGCGATCACTGCCACCGCAATGATCTGAAGCGACGTTACCTCGTAATCGTAGCCGAGCACATTCGTCTTGAAGAGCGTCTGTTTCAAACCGCCGTCGAGATAGTCGTTCAGAGCGATCGCAAACACTACGGCAACGCCGGCCTGTGAACCGGTTCGGGCAATAAAACTCTGCATCCAACCGAACAAGAAACTCGACAATTTGCCGTACGAATCGCGCAAAAACGCATATGGTCCCGCTGCCTCAGGCTTCATTGCTGTCAGCTCGGCATAAGTCAGTGCCCCGGCAAGCGACAATAGACCAGCGGCGACCCAAGCGACCATTACCCAGGTTGGGCTGCCGACATTGCATGTCATTACACGTGCCTTTAGAAACACGCCCGTGCCGATCACATTTCCGATGATGATCGATATCGCGGCTACAAGGCCGAGGCCGCGGATCAGAGTTTTACGTTCGATATTGTCGAGACTCATATTTTTTATTGCGGAGTTTTGCCTCGCAACATATTACGCTAAACCGCGTTCCAAGTGAAACTCGCCGTCCGTGTTAAAATCGCGTCAATGTCTGTTCTTGATATCGCCGCCGACAAACTCGTTTCCGCGTTGCTGTCCTTGGCCGCTCGCGAGCATGTATCCATTCTGGACAGCTGCGGCGTAAGCCATCTCGGTTCGCACCTTTTGATCGCCGGTATCGATCCTATTGAAATGTTCGAAATTTCGAACGACGACCCTAATAAAACACTGCAGATACTCGATCAAAAGCTCACCGGCGGAACGGCTGCAATCTTTACTTTGTCATACGATCTCGGCCGGAAGATGCTCGGAATTGGGAGCTTTGAAAACCGATCTCAAAGCCCCGAACCTGATGCCTTCGTTGCTTGTTTCGATGTGCTGATAATTCACGATTATGAAACAGGCATAACGAATCTCGTCGGCGATCGAGCTAGGTTTGGATCTATCAAAAGAAAGATCAGATCCGAAATTTCTGATCTCAAATTTGAAATCGCAGATCTTCCCGTTGCTGTCACCTCAAATTTCGTAAAAGGCGAATATCTTGCCGCTATTGACGCGATAAAGGAGCGTATTCGTGACGGCCAGACATACCAAACAAATCTGACCCAGCAATTGGGCTCTCAATTACCCGAAGATCTTACACCTGAGACTATCTTTGCTCGTCTCCGCCGCGATCATCCGGCCCCTTTCTCGGCATTTATCAAACGGTCTTATTCAACTGTCATATCCGCCTCACCCGAACGATTCTTCAGTGTTAGAAAACGCGGAAACACGACCGATTGTGGGTTTGCTGATTCATTGTCGATCACTACATCGCCGATAAAAGGTACACGACCGCGAGGAAACGACGATCTTACCGACGATCTGCTTCGACATGAACTCCTTACCAGCCCAAAAGACCTCGCCGAAAACACCATGATCGTCGATCTACTCCGCAACGACCTCGGCCGCGTCTGCGAATATGGCAGCGTCAAGGTCGAAAAACTCTGTGATCTCGAGGAACACCCGACACTTTTTCACCTCGTCTCAACGATCAACGGCGATCTGAGATCGGGCACAACACCGTCGGACATTCTTCGGGCTTTATTCCCCTGCGGCTCGATCACCGGTGCTCCAAAGATTAGTACCATGCGGATCATCGACGAGGTGGAATCAGCGTCCCGCGGTCTCTCAATGGGGGCGATAGGTTACTATTTACCGGCCATCTTCGATGGATCTGACTCCGATCTCCAGTTTCCCGTTCCCTGTCTCGATCTCAGCGTCGCCATTCGCACAATGGTCGTCTGCGGACGGACTTCGACGTTCAACGTCGGCGGCGGTATCGTCATCGATAGCGATCCCGAGAGCGAATACGCCGAGACTCTTACCAAAGCCAAAGCCCTGCTCGACGCGCTCGGCGGCCGCCTAGACGCTCAACGTTAACTTCGTCCCATTTCGAACCCATATCTTGGATCCCAGAACTTGGAACTTGGAACCTGGAACAATTTCTCTCCAACGGTGTCTAAGTCTCCAAATTCAACAAAAGGAGAGTTCCTATGACCAAACCAAATATAAACGTCACGCCGCTGATCGATGTCCTTCTCGTCCTGCTGATCATCTTCATGGTCGTTTCGCCGCTCAAACCTAGCAGTTTTAGGGCCCGCGTTCCGGCTGAGTCGAAGAACGATCCGAATGTCGCCCTAAACATAAATACCTTGGTGGCCGTCGTCGAAAATGATGGCTCGCTTCGCCTTAACAATGAATCGAACCTCGGCACGACGACAGATACTGCAGTTCTAACAAAACGCCTCCAGAACGTCTTCGCCGCGCGTATCGAGAGCGGCCAGATCTCCGAAAGATTCGCTGACGATGCCGACCGGCCAATAGGCGACCGTATCGAACGCACCGTATTTATAAAAGCTCCGCGAACTGTGGGCTACGGTGAGGTCGCTCGCGTCGTCGACGCCGTCAAGTTAGCGGGTGCGTATCCGATCGGCCTGCAGATCGACGATCTGCCTTAATTGCCCGGCATTATGCCAAGATGATCTCGTGTTATAATCGAGTGGTCCGACGGCGGTTGAATTATATATCCGTCCGATCCTCACCCGACATCGCGTCTTGATGGCAAATTATTACGACGTATTAAAAGTTTCGCCCAAGGCATCGAGCGCCGAGATAAAGTCGGCATACCGCCGATTGGCGCAAACTTCATCCTGACCGCAATAACGGTAGCGAAGAAACTGCCTTAAAATTCGCCGCTATCGCCGAGGCTTACGAAGTGCTTGGCAATGCCAAGGAGCGCGTCAAATATGACCGGCGTATTTTGGAAATGCAATTCAGCGGAAGCGTTGATTCCGTCTTCACATCGACCAATCGACATGCAAAACGCTGGCGGCAGATGGTTTACGAAAAGCGTTACAACGACATCATCGACCGCATGATGGCCGAAGAGCGAATGGAGGCCATGGCATTTCAGCGGATCGTCTATCCTACCGTTTCGCTATTTGTCGCAGCCGTTCTGGCGACAGCTCTGAAACCAAAGATCTTCATATCGACCGGCAACATCGGAAAGATCATTATCGTCGTGCTGTTCATAGCCGGAATAATTCACCTTGCCGGACGGATCCGCGATGGATTTGTTCGTTACACCGAGGTCGAAGACGATATCCACGAATCGATCCTCGACGAAAATGAACGCAAAGCGAAGCCCTACTCGCGTGCCGCCGCAGTCGGAGTGCTTTTTGGCGGATTCCTACTTTGTCTCGGAGTCGGGATTTTGATCGGCTCACTGACGTCGTTTTCTTCGCAAATCCTGCCGTCGATGTTCTCAAAAGACTTCGAACCTGAATTCTTTCTCTATCCGCCGATCGTCACGTTCTTCGTCGATATAATGCACTCGCTCGCACTACGTTTTGAAAAATGACTGGAACTAAGCAGAGCAGAGGTAACATTATTATTATTCACTGGATAAGTTCATATTTATCAGGCGATCTTGTTTGAGCATTGAGCGGAGAGTTCCCCACCAGACTCGAACGCCGCCAACTCACTTGCAGGGTTTGACAAATACCAGCGCAATCTATAGAATTTGGAGTTTGTCTTAACTGACTATTAATAAAGATGGCTAATCATAAATCAGCATTAAAGCGCGTTCGTCAGAACGAGAAACGAAAAGAGATCAACCGCAGCAATCGCAGTAAGCTTCGCACCTCGATCAAGAAGGTCCGTGCAGCTGTCACCGCGAATGATAAGGCAGCCGGAGAAGTGCTTTTGTCAACGGTTTCATTGATCGACAAGGCAGTAAATAAAGGCATTATTCACCGGAATACTGCTGCACGCCACAAGTCGCGCTTGACCAAGCACGTCAACGCCATAGCGTAGAAGCCAGTTTTTAGGCCAAGGTTAATTTTGGAAGCAAGCCAGTGAGTTGGTTTGCTTCCTTTTTTTGTTACAATTCTGCGAAGTGGAAACGTCGCGGCAATTCAAATACTCCGACCTCATAATGGCAGCATTCGTTGCTGTCCTGCTCTGCGCCAATCTTATCGGGGTCCATAAGGTATCGTCGGTCAATCTTCCATTCTACGGCGAATATATCTATGGCACCGGTGTTCTTTTCTTCCCGCTGAGTTACCTTTTCGGCGACATCCTGACCGAGGTCTATGGTTACGCACGTTCACGAAAAGTGATCTGGGCCGGTTTCGGTGCCTTGATCTTTGCTTCACTGATGGCATGGGCAGTGACTTCCCTGCCGGCGGCAAAAACGATGTCGCCCGAATCGCAGGCGGCGGTCGATCTAATTTTCGGCCAAACCTGGCGGATCGTCGCAGCTTCTTTGTTGGCATTCTGGGCCGGCGAATTCATTAATTCGCTCGTCCTTGCCAAGATGAAGATCTTGACCGCCGGGAAATATCTGTGGACACGGACGATCGGGTCAACATTCGCCGGCGAGGCTGTCGACAGCATGATCTTCTACCCGATCGCCTTTCTCGGCACGTGGTCCACGGAACAGGTCATCAGCGTCATGATCGGAAATTATTTGATCAAGGTCCTGTGGGAGGTTTTGGCAACACCTTTTACATATAAGATCATCGCTTTTCTTAAAAGGACCGAACACGAAGACTATTTCGACCGCGACACGAACTTCAACCCGTTTATACTGAACTCGTGAGGATCTCGATGAAATTGAGCCTGCAAACCCCGATCATGGAGCTCGACAAACTTGGTGTCGGTAAACTCTCGTCGGCAGCGGCCAAGAAATTAGCGGTTGCCCTCGCCGGAGTTTCCTCAAAGACCGACGTAACGGAAGTAACGGTTGAAGACCTTCTCAACTATTTCCCAACGCGATACGAAGACCGCTCCAATTTTCTACAGATAGACCAACTCGAAGACGGAATGGACGCCGCTGTAGAGATATACGTGCGCAATGCCGATGGGAAACAGGTCGGCCGAAACCGTGACCCGCGAAAACCGCCGCTTTTCATCTTCGAAATAACAGGCGGCGATGCCGGACGGCAAATGAAACCGGTCAAAGTAAAGTGGTTCATCTCCGGCCGGAACGCCGAAGACATTGTCAACTGGTACCGCGACCGCTTTCCTCGCGGAACCCGCCTTGTCGCCTACGGCATGTGGGAAGAGGACGACCGAGGCATATTCTCGCTGAAAGTCACAAAACCTGACGAGATCGAGATCCTGCCTCCAAATGCCGACGATCCTGGGCTGTTCGCTTTGCGATCGCCAGTGTCAGAACCGGGAGCGATAGCGACTGCGTCAACTGTCGGGAATGATGACTTGACCGACGACGAAGAAAACACGTCCGACCCATCGCTCGCCACTATTCATACCGGAAAAGTCCCGATCTATCGCAAACTCGGCCCTTTTCAGACAAAACGCCTTCGTGAGATCGTGCACAGCGTCATGGCGGCCCTCGATTTAGGCTCGATACCGGACTTATTGCCCGCAGACCTGCTCGAACGCAACGAGCTGATCACACGCGGCCGGGCGATCGCCGAATTGCACTTTCCGCCCGAGGGAACTTCGATCGCCGATTACGAAATGTTTCGCAGCCCCGCGCAGCATCGGTTGATTTTCGACGAGTTCTTCTGGCTCTCGTTCTCAATGCAGTTGCTCCGCGGCGAACGGCAAAAAGAACCCAAAGGAACGGTCATCGAGATCAGCGACTCGACCAAAGAACGCCTCAAACAATTTCTACCATTCACGCTCACAAATGCCCAGAAAAAGGTCATCGGCGAGATCTTTTCAGATCTAAGGTCCGATGCTCCGATGAACCGTCTCATCCAGGGCGATGTCGGCAGCGGCAAGACTATCGTCGCCTTTCTCGCGATCTATGCCGCAATGGAAAATGGCTATCAGGCCGCCTTAATGGCACCGACCGAGATCCTCGCCGACCAGCACGCACGCAACGCCAAAAGGCTGTTCGAAGGCACCGGCTATCGTGTCGAACTCCTCATCGGCAGCACCAAAGCCCCCGAAAAACGAAAGATCCATGAGGCTCTCGCAAACGGCGAGATCGACCTCATCATCGGTACGCATGCGATCATTCAGGACGCCGTCAAATTCGCCAAACTCGGCCTCGCCGTCATCGACGAACAGCACCGCTTCGGCGTAATGCAGCGTGCTCAATTAAAAGCGGGAGGCCACAATCCCGACATTCTCGTCATGACCGCGACCCCGATTCCCAGAAGTTTAGCGATGACCGTTTACGGTGATCTCGACGTTTCGATAATCGACGAAATGCCGCCGGGCCGAACGCCCGTTAAAACCGTTGTCGTCGGCGAAGACAAACGCCAGGGCGTCTATCACGGCATCGAACGCGAGATAAAACTCGGCCGTCAGGTCTATGTCGTCTATCCGCTGATCGAGGAATCCGAAAAATCCGACCTCAAAGCCGCGACCGTCATGTACAACGACATTCGCACAAACCATTTCCCGCAATACACCGTCGGCCTGCTTCACGGCAAAATGAAACCGGCGGAAAAGGAAGAGATCATGAAAGAGTTTGTCGCCGGACGTCTTGACATCCTTGTCTCGACGACCGTCATTGAGGTCGGCGTGGATGTGCCTAACGCGTCGCTGATGGTCATCGAACACGCCGAGCGTTTCGGCCTGTCGCAATTGCATCAGCTTCGCGGTCGTGTCGGACGCGGTGCCGATCAGAGCTATTGCGTCCTGCTCGCCGATTATAAACAGACCGCCGTCGCCAAAGAACGACTCAGAATAATGGAACAGACCTCCGATGGATTTAAGATCGCCGAAAAGGACCTCGAACTTCGCGGTCAGGGCGAGATCCTCGGCACACGCCAATCGGGCATTCAGAATTTTAAACTAGGCAATATAGTTCGCGACCTCGACATCTTGATCAACGCACGCAGCGAAGCTGAAGATTATCTCACCAACCGCCGCCTCTCGCCCGAAACATCGGCGATGGTAAAGATCGCACGTTCCGACAAAAATGTGAGGTTCGGCAGCATTGGCTGATCCAATTCGAAATCACTTTTGCCCGCGTCTCTCTGATTTCCTACACTGTAGCTTATGCGAGTCATCTCCGGCCTATATCGCGGCCGCGTGCTCAAGAGCCCGCCGGACAACCGAACACGGCCGACCTCTGACCGCCTGCGCGAAACGTTATTCAACGTCCTCGCACCGCGGATAGATGAAGAAACCCGTTTCCTCGACCTATGTGCGGGAACTGGTGCTATCGGCATTGAGGCATTGTCTCGTGGTGCGGCATTTGTGACCTTTGTCGACAGATCAAAAAAGTCGTGCGCACTGATCGAAGAGAACCTCGACAGGCTCGAAATTCCCGAATCAAATACGGAGATCGTCGGTCACGACACCGAGAATTTCACGGGTCGTGAGCACAAACTAGGCTGGGACATCGCCTATTATGATCCTCCATACGATGCCGATTATTCGCTTGTTTTTCACGAATTCGGCTACAACAAAACGCTGCTGAACGTCGGCGGGATCCTCGTTGTCGAGCATCACTCGAAAACGCATGTACCTGACGAGATAGGCTCTCTTCGGCGATGGCGCGTTTTGAAACAAGGCGAATCTAGCCTGAGCTTTTACGAACGCTCGTAACCTATGAAGATACTCGTCTGGCTCATTCTGGCCCTTATCTGGGGCACAACATGGATCTTTATCAAGATCGGCCTCGACGATCTGCCGCCAATTGCGTTCGCGGCAGCACGGTTTTTACTCGGCGTTGTAATACTCTTTTTTGTAATAAGGATCCAGAAGATCCCGCTGCCAAATTCTGCGAAAGAGTGGCGTCTGATCGCACTGACGGGTGTGCTGCAATTTTCGGTGAATTACAGCATGGTCTTTTGGAGCGAGCAATATATTACGTCGGGCCTTGCTGCGGTCTTGCAGGCAATGATCACGGTATTTGGGCTTATCCTGGCATGGTTTTTCCTCCCTAACGAGCGGATCACTAAACTTAAGATCATTGCCGTAACACTCGGAATTATTGGCGTCGGTGTAATATTTTACGACCAACTGCAAGTGCAGAGCCTGATGGCATTTCTCGGATGCGTCGGTGTCGTTATTGGCTCGTATGCCGCCGCTCAGGCGTCGATACTCGTAAAATCCAAAGGCGGAGCGATACACCCGGCGGCTCTTGTATTTTGCCAAATGCTCTGCGGTCTGCCGGCGATAATTATTTACAGCCTGATCGCCGAAGGTAATCCGCTTACGTTCAATTGGACTTGGAAAGCCGTCGGCTGCATTCTTTACCTGACGATCGCAGGCACGATCGCTGCGTTTTGGCTGTATTACTGGCTGCTCGGTAGGATAGAATCTACCAAAGCGATGATGATATCGCTCGTCACGCCGCTGCTCGCCGTCGTCATCGGTTGGCTCGTATTAGGCGAAAAACTCCCGCCCCAAACCGGCATTGGCGGCCTCCTAATAATCGCCAGCATCGGCCTGATCGTTTTCAGACGAAAACCATCCGCAAGTGTAGCCACGAATGACACGAATGTCACAAATGAATTGAAATAATTCATTCTTTATTTGTGCCATTCGTGTCATTCGTGGCTAAAATCTCTTATGCACTTCAAATTCACAACAGCAGGGGAATCCCACGGCAAGGCCCTAGTCGCCATTGTCGAAGGCGTACCATCCGGTTTGCCGATCGATATCGCTGCGATCGATCACGAACTCTGGCGTCGCCAACAAGGCTACGGCCGAGGCGGACGGATGAAGATCGAGACCGACACCGTCGAGATATTGTCCGGCGTCCGCCACGGAAAAACGTTGGGTTCGCCGATCGCACTGATGATCAAAAACGACGACTTCGTCCATTGGGAGAGAGGTAATGTCTGTCGAGCAGTTGAACGAGCCGCCCAAAAATCCGCGCGAAATGAAACGCCCACGCCCGGGTCACGCCGATCTTCCCGGTGGCCAAAAGTATCAAACCCGTGACCTCCGCGACATCCTCGAACGTGCCTCCGCCAGAGAAACTGCGGCCAGGGTCGCCTGCGGAGCCATCGCCAAACAGATCCTCGCCGCGTTCGGCATCGAGATCAAAAGCCACGTCATCAAACTCGGACACGTACAGATCGTCCCGCTCCACCAGAGTTGGGAAGCGATCTCGACCATTCCGGTCGATTCCCCATTGAGCTGTGCCGACGACGATATTCAGCGGGAAATGATCAAGCTGATAGATCAGGCCAAGACTGACGGTGACACCCTCGGCGGTATTTTTGAGGTCGTAGCCAAGGAACTGCCGGTCGGCCTCGGCTCGCACATCTCATGGGAAAACAAGCTCGACGGACGCATCGCCCGGGCCATAATGTCGATTCACGCCATCAAAGCCGTTGAGATCGGCGAAGGCGTTGCAAACGCGGGAAGACGAGGCTCTGAGGTGCACGACGAGATCTTCGTGTCCGAACCGGGAGAGATAGCGACTGGGTTTACTCGAAAAACAAACCGAGCCGGCGGCCTCGAGGGCGGCATAACCAATGGCGAAGAGCTGCGCGTTCGCGCCTACATGAAACCGATCTCAACCTTGCGCAACCCGCTCCACAGCGTCGATATCGATACAAAAGAACAGAGCGATGCCGCATTTGAACGATCGGATATCACTGCTGTTCCGGCGGCGTCCGTTATCGGCGAAGCTATGATGGCGATCGTTCTTGCAAACGAGTTCCGCGAAAAATTCGGCGGTGATTCGTTTTCCGAAATGAAACGTAATTACGACAGCTACACGAGGTCGGTCGAAGAATATTAACAAAAGATCTCGTGCTCTCGGGAACTTTCCCATGATTTTGGCATCAAACATTCCAAACCGCAGAATTCCGCACAACTGAGGACATTATGAACAAATTCGCCGGCATTTCTCTTATCGTATTGGCTTTGGCAATTTCCGCTTTCTCGCAGAAACTTGGAAAACCCACTCTTACTCCCAGCCCATTGACGCCTTCTCAGCAAAAGACGCTTCAGGAAGGCGTCAAGCTTCACGACGAAAAGAAATACGAAGAGGCAGTAGCAAAGTACAAGTCGATCCTCGTCGAGAATCCGGAATGCGTCGCCGCAATGTACGAACTTGCCTTGACGCTCGAACATAAGGGCGAAAAGCTCGCGTCGATGGAACTGGCAAATAAAGGGACCAAGTACCTTTCAGATGAATTGCCTCTTTTTTATGTTCTGATCGCCAATAATCTCGACGATCTCGGCAAACCGGATGATGCCGTAAAGATCTATCTGGACGGGATCAAACTGCTCGAAGGAAACAAGGATCTTGGCTCGTACCGTGCGAGTCTCGAATTTAATCTAGGCGTGACCTACATTCGTCAGAAAAAATTTGCCGAAGCCCGTAAGATCCTCAAAGACGCTGTCGAAGACAACTATGCATACCCAAGCCCGCATTTTCTACTCTCCTACGTCTATCACGGTACCAAGTACAAGATCCCGGCCTTTCTAGCCGCCGCACGGTTCGTTTCGCTCGAATATTCGACCCAGCGGACCGGCACGGCTGTGGGTATCATTACTGATGTCCTTAAACCGGCCGCAAAAGATCCGAAGACGGGCAATATCAACATCTTCATGGATCTGAACGCTCCAAAAGACGAGGGCGATTTCGGTATGTTTGACCTTCTGCTCGGCACTTTGACGACCGTCCGTGGTGATGATGACAAGGGCAAATCCGACAATCAGATGTTTATCGAGGCGATCGGTTCGATCATCGCTATTCTCAGTGAAGACAAGAAAATGCGTTCGACCTTTATCGGCAAAAATTACCTTCCATTTATGACCGAGCTGAAAAAGAACGGTCACCTTGATGCCCTCGGCAACATGATCTTGTATATCCGCGATACTAAAAATGCCGATGCCGCCAGATGGGTCGCCGACAATGATGCCAAACTCTCGGCATTTCTAAACTGGGCCAAAGCTTATCAACTGCCCGCTAAATAACGTCACTACCGCATACGGCCGAATAGCTCGGATATGATCACAAATATTTTGCCCACGAAAACCACGAAACTGTCGAAAAATAAAGTCTTTTCCCAACTTCTTTATTTCGTCCTTTTCGTGTCTTTCGTGGGCATACTCTTTTCCGCTTGTTCAAAGTCCTACACCAAACCCGCATCGAACATGACCGCTGCCCGGGACGCCAAGAAGGAACGTGCCGAATTAAGGGCAAACATCAAGAAGATCGAGCCGTTCTTTAAACCTATGGGCAAGCCCGGAACGTCGGACTGGCTGGCTTCGCACAATGAGCCCGGGCAGACGTTCGAGGAATATCTTGACGCCGATCCGACAAAGCCGACCAAGGAACGCCAAAAGATATATGTGCTGCCGCTCGGGACGTTTAACGCAAAGCAGCAGAAACTGGTCGAGGTCGCGGCCGGATATCTTGAGGTATTTTACGACCTTGGCGTTGTTCAGTTGCCGTCAAGACCCTTGAATGCCCCGATCGCAAGCATCCGCGTCAACAAAGCCACAAAGGTTCGCCAGATCAAGACCGGTTATATTCTTAACGATATTCTAAAACCCGCCATCCCGACAGACGCAGCCGCTCTGATAGCATTTACAACTGAAGACCTGTTTCCCGACGAGTCCCTGAACTACGTCTTCGGCCAGGCAAGCCTTGAAAACCGCGTCGGCGTCTGGTCGCTGTCGCGGCTTGATGATAATACCGATGAAATGGGTTTGATGCGGCGTACGTTGAAGATCGCAGCCCATGAGACCGGCCATATGTTTTCAATGCGCCATTGTACAAAGTGGGAATGCCTCATGAGCGGTACAAACCACCTCGCGGAAACCGACCGACGCCCCGGCGATGCCTGTCCCGAATGTACGGCGAAGATATGCTGGCTGACCGATGCCGATCAGAAGGAGCGATACGATAAGCTTGCTAACTACTGCCGAAAGTTCGGCCTGACCAAAGAAGCAGATGATTTCTCCCGTAAATCCGCCGCTTTAGCCCCAAACACGCTGCGAAAGTAAGAACTCTGGCGACACACTCTATTTCCCGATGTCTCGGCGATACTGCATTCCGTTAAACGATATTCTCGATGCACTTTCGTATGCGGCCGCAAGGGCATCAGTAAGGTCGCTGCCCGTCGCCGTCACACCAAGAACACGGCCGCCCGCAGTGAAATATTCACCGTCAGTGAGCGCTGACGTGCCGGCATGAAATATCTCAATTCCAGGGACACTCTTAGCTTCGTCGACCCCCTTGATCAAATCCCCGGTCTTCGGCTTTGCCGGATAACCCTGAGACGCAAGTACTACACAAGCGGAACTTCCCTCTCGCCAATTGATCGTCAGATCGCTTAGCTTTCCTTCCAACATCGCTTCACAAATATCAACGAGGTCGGTCTCAAGCCGAACAAGGATCGATTGAGTTTCCGGATCGCCGAAGCGAACATTGTATTCGAGGAGCTTCGGGCCGTTTGCGGTCATCATTACTCCTAGGAACAAAATGCCGCGAAACCGAAATCCTTCGCTCTGACAACCGTTAAGTGTGGGGCGAACGATAGTGCCCACTATCTCTTCCAATTGAGCGTCAGAAAGCAGTGACGCGTCCGTAAACGTCCCCATTCCGCCCGTATTGGGCCCCGTGTCGCCTTCACCGATGCGTTTATGGTCCCGAACAGCCGGCATCAATGCAAAATCGTCGCCATCTGCGAACATCAGAAGCGAGACCTCTTTGCCGAACAGACACTCTTCGAGCACGATCTTTTCAGCAGCATCAGCACCGACCAGATCGGCCATCTCACTGATAGCCGAAACTGCTTCAGCCCGGTTCGCCGCAACTACAACTCCTTTGCCGGCCGCAAGCCCATCCGCCTTGACCACGACCGGTGAATACTCGCCGCCGAATGTACCGCTTTCTAGCGAAGCGATCGCCGACGCCGGAGAATGTGCCGTGACGTACTTTGCGGTCGGAACGCTGTGGCGGGCCATGAAGTCCTTGGCGAAAGATTTGCTGGCCTCGAGTTGTGACGCAGCTTTACAAGGGCCAACGATCTTCAGTCCTCTTGACTCAAATTCGTCAACGACGCCTAGTGCCAGTGGAGTCTCTCCGCCGACGAACGTCAGGTCGATCGACTTCCGTGACGCAAAATCCGCAAGCCGTTCGATCTCGTCATGTTTTATTGGGACGCATTGGGCAATTTCAGTAATGCCGGCATTGCCGTTCGCACAGAATAGTTCGGTCAAACGCTGGCTTTTTTTGAACGCGTAACAGATCGCATGTTCGCGGCCACCCGACCCAATGACAACAACTTTCATATAGGCTATTTTACGATTTCGTCAGTGATAGCGCACGGGCTTGACAGCAATTTGCGTTAGATGTAATGTCAGGACATTCGCATGCCATTTGACCCAAGCAATAATGTGGTCATTTCCGGTCTTGATGGCAATTGACTGCCAATCTGCGATCCTGTCGGATGCGATGCCAAGGGGAACTATTGATTATGCCGGTCCCTGACGAAACTGCTGCCCAACAACTCCCGTCGGCTATCAAGGCGTTAGAAGACGTCGAAATACTTTGCGTAGATTGTCGACAGACATTTGTCTGGTCGGCTGGCGAGCAATGTTTCTTTCGCGACAAGTGCCTGGAAAATCCGCCAAAACGCTGCAAGGAGTGCAAGAAAGCTAAGAACAAGCGGCTTGCTGCGATCGAATTAGCCGCCTTGATCGGAAAACGCCAGCATATCGAGGTTCAGGCACAGTGTGCAAAATGCGAGTGCATTACCACCGTTCCCTTTTATCCTTCACAGGGGCGTCCTGTTTACTGCCGGGCATGCTATCTCGAAGCAAATCTTCCACGATCGAACGGGACAACCGGAAGAGTCTAACCTCCAACATGCACACTCGGCCTGAGTTCCGGATCCGGCTCTGCCTGTCGAAGTATCTCTCGTGTTACCGGTGCCGTATCTCCCTCGCCGAATAAAATGTACCGGGCGAGGTACATGATGGGGTTTCCTTCGGACCAGCCAAAATATACATGAGGGATCTTGCCTTTGTTATCTCTTAAATAGAGCAACAACGCCGCGATAGCATTTGGAACAGCCGGAGCCTGTGTACGCAAGATCTTATAGCCATCTACGTCAATTCCGCGAATGAAAAGTCTGCCCTTAAATTCAGACGCGTCGCCCGTCTCGATCTCGTAAAACAAAACCGGATCCGAAGATGGAATGTGATTGTCCACACGCTTTTCGTGCTCTTTGAAACGGTATTCAGTGACATCACCTGTTTCACGACGATTCGTCACGATCCTAAACTCGCCTTCTTCATCGATCTCATCCAGGAAAGCCAGGGCCGTCTCATCAAATTCGATCCGGTCGATACGGATCTCGGTAGAACGCATCGCACGCGAAATGAAAGAGGTTGCGATGATCGCAAAAATGAAAAAGGATGCTATCTTTATGCCACTTGGCTGTTCGATTATCCCTACGATGACCGTGTATACAAAAACCAGCGTGATCATCGCGAACGCCATCCAGACTTTGTTGGACCGCCGCCACTCATTGATCGCGACCGCAACCGCGGCGGACGTCATCAGAACCAGAACTCCCGTCGCATAGGCTCCGCCCTGCGCCGTGACATCCGCCTCAAAAAGCACTGTCACGACTCCGCAAATGAATGTAAAAACAAGAACCAGCGGACGAGTCGCTCTTGCCCAGTCAGGAGCCATTCCGTATCGCGGCAAATAGCGCGGAACTATGTTCAGCAAGCCGGCCATGGCGGACGCACCGGCAAACCAAAGGATCAGAATCGTCGAGATATCGTAAGCTGTTCCAAAGACCTCACCCATCATTGTGTGGGCCAAATAAGATATCGCTCTCCCTGACGCCTCACCGCCCGGCTGAAATTTCTCCGCCGGAATTAGCATAGAGGTGATGATGCTGCTGCCTATGAGCAGGAAACTCATGATAATGGCCGCACCGCTCAACAATTTCTTGCCGTTTCTTATGCGCCCATCCAGGACTTTTCGTTCGTCGTCCGTCAGGTCTTCGTCCGTATATTCTGTTCGCTGGACCTCAGCATGTGAACCATCTGAACCTGTGACATCACTCTTCACAAGCGGCATCACAACAACGCCGGTCTCAAACCCGGAAAGTCCAAGTGCCAATTTTGGAAAGAACCAAAGTGAGCCGATAATAAGCCAGAAAACGCTGCCTTCAACGTTTTTGTCCGACCAAACCAGTTGCTGCCAATTAGTGAAAACTTCCGGCCTTAACCAAAAAATATCATAGAGTCCCAAGGATATAACGATTACGTTGAGAACCAGGTAGGCTGCCACGATCCCGACTGCGATGCCGATCGCTTCATTGAAGCCTTTAAGGAACACGGCCCCGAGGAGAATGATCAATACCAATGTGACAATGATCTCGTGGTTTAAGAACTTGAGATGCTCGTGGACGAATGGGTTCTCGACGATATGGGCCGTTGCATCCGCCGCCGACAGTGTAATGGTTATAATAAAACTGGTGGCAACGAACCCAAGCAAGATGAGGACAAACATCTTGCCCTTCCACCTTGAAAGCAGCTTTTCGAGCATTGAGATCGAGCCGTCTCCATGGGGGCTTTCTTCGGCGACCCGTTTGTACATCGGCAGAGCACCGAAGAGGGTCAGCAGCACAAGCACAAACGTTGCGAACGGCGAAAGGACTCCGGCGGCGAGAAACGCGATACCAGGCTGATAGCCTAGTGTCGAAAAATAATCGACACCGGTGAGGCACATTACCTTCCACCAAGAATGCTGATGATGGCGGCCCTCGGGCTCATGCGGGCCTTCGATCTCAGGAACCCCGCGATAAAGCCACTTCTTTAACCAGCCTTTTTCACCTGATCTCATATCGCAAAAACTAAAAACACCGTGAAGCAATCGTCACCTACGGTGTCTGTGGGGCATCTATTCAAACTTCTTCGTCCCGCACAAATACGAAACTGCTGCTCATCATCCTTAAAGTCTGTTCAGAACATTCTACGCCGACGAGAGGTCGAGTCGATCAAATATTCGATCAGTAAAAAATATTTGAGGGCGACGTCTCCCACACCGTCGCCCTCGGAGCTGCGGTTCCTCACAGACCGCAGCAAATGTTCACCGGGGTGGTGAACAAGCTAAATTATGCACAAAGAATTCGCGATTGCAACCCGCAAAATCGCGATGAACCATCGATATTCAAATTAATCTTTGGAGAGATACTTGTATGAAGTACCGCTTATCTTACCGTGATCGCCCCGATCCGGATGTCAGAACTTCCATCGGCGGCGACCGCCAAAATATTGTACTGTCCGGGCGGAGTATCATCTGCCACGTTCATTTCAAAAACGACCCCGGTCACATCTGACTCGAACAGAATATTTTGGATCGAATCAGAATTCACGGTCACAAATGGGGAATCGCTTTCAATTCGAATTCGTTCAGCCGTTACGTTCGTGCCTCCGGCATAAATAAGCTGCTCGCTGCCGCGATCCACAATGATCGGCGAATCAGACAATATGCCGTTCATTCCCATCAACTCCAGCGAAAAATCAATTTGCCGGCGTGCATAATTGGCCGACAGTCTTGCTGTCGAGCCCTTTTTCACTTCGACGAGATCTAGGAGTTGGACTGAAGATTTGGTCTTACGTCCGGAAACCGCAGCATAGACCGCATATTCGCCGACACCTAAACCGTCGATCCTAAAACTGCGGTTACGTTCCGACGTGGTTGAAGCAACAACCCTGCCGGAAGCGGCATCTTTGACCCAGACATTGAACACGGTTCCGCTGCGGCCAATCCCTGTTATCGTGCCCGCGATACTACCACAGCAATCTTCGCCACTTTCAACGGGACCATAAAGTGACCGCAGGGCCGCAATATCGGTGTCGACGGGGCCAGCCAGAGCATTTCCGCCCCCGAATAAACCATTCTTGATAGCCGAACCATACATCACCGCACCAACCACCTTGGAGTGTCTAAGTCCCAGCAGGTGCCCAATTTCATGACGAAGTGTAGATTCGAGGTCAACAGTTCCGAAGGAACCGTCGGTAGAAAATAGTTGGAACGGATTCAGCACAATATCCGCTTCGGTAATGAAACCGCGTTTTGAATAGAATATCCTCGATCTCGCCGAAGCCGAAAACGGATCTTTTCCAAAGAAATTAATATTTTCAGGGTTCGCCGCGATAGTGATGAGATTGACGCCGTCGCCCGCAATGCCGGCAGGGCTCACATCCTGGCGAGACGAATCGACAGTCACTAGTTCGATCGGCAAAACATTTTGCCAGGCATTAATACTCCGTCGAATCGCTCCTTCAACGTCGCTGCCGGATTTTATACTAGGTGAGGATTCGAGCAGTGATCTGGAGATCGCAATTTCGATCCTTTTTTCTTTCCAACGCATCCTTGAATTTTCCTCTTTCGCGAACAGCATTGTACTCGTCGAGCCGACTGCTATTCCGGAAGCTGCCAGCAAAACGCACAATGCTGAGATCGATCGAAGAAAATTACTCATTTGCAGTTTATGAAAATGATCTATGTGCTCTCATCAGAACCATCAAGACTTACCTTCTCAAGGTCAGCAAACCCGACCGTCAATAACAAGATCACCAGCGAGAGAGTCACCAGAACGTAAAGTATCGATATCTGCTCAATTCGAATGAGCACCGCAACAATGACGGCGACAAGCAGCGTCCAAAAGAACGCGATCGTCCGTCGACTAAATTTTTTACCAGTATTTGCCATAACGGGTTATTATATGGTTCGAATTCCCACAGTGACAAACATAGTTCGCAACTTTAAAAGATCGTCGGTCCAAAGACCATTCAAATTTAGTCCACGATCCTAATCGGGATCGATGTGTTGGCAGGGTACTGATTTGAGATCATCGGCGGGATCGATCTCTTCGCCGCCCCTTTGATCGGAACTTCAATAATATCAAATGCTTTGAGCGGCGGGTCTTCGACCTCGCCGGCCGCGACCTTTACAAGGTCAATTTCGAGACGTTTGGACTCATTTTGCTCACGCCGATATATCGTAGCCGTTCGACCGTCCGCGTTCTTTGCCAACCCTCCCGCTGATGCGATCGCACGAGAAAGAGTCAGCGATGTACGCGATGAGACTTGCCGTGGGTTAGTGACTCCCCCAATGACGTATATCTCGTCGGCACGCCGCACTGTGATAAGATCACCGCTCCGGATCACCGGATTCGCTGCCGAACTCCCTGAGATCATGTCTTTGATTGTGATGTTCAATACTGTTAGTGAGTTGCTCTCGGCACTTGTGCTCTTAGTACCAGAAACTGTGCAATCCAAATTGGCCGGCCGAAACACCTGGATCTCACCGCTTGCATCATCACGAATGCCGCCGGCGATTATCAACAATTCGAGCAATTTCGCCGGCCGATTCAATTGAAATTTTTGAGACATTTTGACCGCACCGTCAAGAAGTACTAGAGGCCTTCCGGCTCGATCAATTACCTTAACGACTACTATCGGATCCCTGAGGTATTTGGCATACGCATTCTTAACATCGGCGGAGATCGCCTCTTCGGTTCGGCATAGCCCCCGTATCGGATCGCCAAAACTATTGAGCCCGTCCAAAAAGCCCTCCGGTGTTAATCGGCCGCCCAATCGAATTCGGAACTTCCAACAACGTCGACATCGACGAGGTCGCCATAATGGACCAATTCAAATTCTTGGGACCTTACATTAGCGGCGAGACCGGTCAAACACATCAGCGCAAACAGAACAATTGGCGAATTACGAGAGGCGATCGACGAAGCGAAACAGGTTGTAAAGGTTGGTCGGATCTTAGGGAATTTGAGGAAGGTCACCAGGTCGTCGTAAAACATAACGCAAAAGCGGCCGCCTTATTTGCTTGTTGGCGCCTTTTTCTTCCTATCAGGACGCGAGTCTACGGTTCCGGGAACGGCGAACCCCCAGAATTCCCAATTACACGAATCGCACAGAAGGCAATATCGGAAAACGAGTTTAGAGAGGAATGGCGTTGGGCGGTACCCACGCCTGATGCGGCTGCTATGACATTTTGGACATTTCTGCGAGATCATTAATGCAATATTACAACAAAATGAATTTTTTTGATCAGATCGATTCACTTTCGATCTGTCGGAGACGCTCTATCTCGAAGGTAATACGCTGCGCGGCAGCATCCCGTTTCGCACTTTTGATATTATCGCGTCCTAGATAGAACAGTGCATCCCGATAAAGATTCAATGCTGTTTTGTGGTCGCCATCAAATTCGGATCTTTCGGCCTTTTCAACAAAATGCGTCACTCTGATCGACGCGAGCATTTCGGTCAAAACCTCTCTAGATTCGATCAATGAAAGTTCGTCCGGATAGTACTCCAAAGCTGAATCGATCACGGCCAGAGCATTCTGGAGCACGGACGCCTTCTCAGACGAGTCAACAAGACCTGCGACCTCATGGGTCAGATTCCGTGTTTCGATCTGGGCCCAGGCAAGCAAATGAAACCGATGATACCGCGAGACCGACGATCGGCCCTTTCTTAACGCCCTTATTCTAGGCGAGCCCGAGCCGACTCGCCTTAATTCACGTTCGTTTACCAACAAATACTGGTGGCACAACTCGAAAACTTCCCGATGTGCGTCAGCAAATTTATTCAGCACCTTCGCCGCATCGGACTTGAGCCTTATATCGGCGACTATCTTTTCGTTCTTCTCGATCGTTAACTTTTCCGGCCGGCCTTCGTCCGAACCGATACGGCTCACGGCACTGGAAAGATGACGGTCGAATTGGCGCTCTAACGCCAGGTATCTGTTACGTGCCCGCCGAAGCACCAATTCCCGTAGGATCACGGCACCGATCATCAATATTCCAAAACCGATACCTGCCGTGATCCACGGCGTTTCGTCGCCGCCATCATGCAAAATGCCCCAGGCAAGTAAAAACAGGGAAAGCCCGATCACGACCGTTATTGAATAGTAGTTCGACGCCGGCAGCCAAAAAGGCCGACGCTTTGATACAAATCCCGGCCGGTTTCGAGGATTTGAATATTGATTTCCTATTGGTCCAGTCAAATCTTTCTCTGCCGTATATTCTGCGAAGCCGCGGAGCGTTATTGACCTATAGTGAGATCTTCACTAATGATTGTCAATACGTTCATCTTAACAGAAACAGGACACCAACCGACAGATTTGCTATCATTCTGCCATGGCACGTCGGCGAAAAACGGAAAAGAACGCCCGTCCGGTTTTCGATTCAATTCGCAAGCCGACCGCTCCGCCTACGAAAAAGATATCGCCGGAAAAACCCGAAGATAAACAACATCCGGCGATGAGAAAAGCTAAACACAAACCGAAGGACGAACTCGAATAGATCAATGGGAATCTTAGATCGTAAAAATGGAAAAGCTGTAAACAATGATGTTTGGGCTCGTCCGGAAATGAATGTGACCTTTCGTGCTGAGATCATGCCGGGCAGATCACGTGAGGAGCGAACATTCCGCATCGCCGAGGTCATGCCTAATGGCCGCGTTATCCTTCATAATTTTCTCGGTGAACACCGTCAGGGTGCGTTCGAAAAGATCAACTTCCTGCGTTCCAAACAGTCCGACGATCAAAACTCATAGATCTTGCCAACTTCCACGATCTTCAAATTCGCAATGGCTAATTCACCTAGCTGTTCTACGACCTTTTCCCGATACATGGCCTTAATATTACCTGCATAGACCTCACAACGGTTTTTCTTGAACTTATTCAACTCTTCCGCCAATCTATTCGGCGTGAGATGGTGCGACGCCAACGCTAATTTGTCCTTTTCATTTGGGAAAGCACATTCGACAAATATTGCTCTGAGGTCCTCGCATTTTGAAAAGGCCTCCCAGATATCTTCCGTTTCCGCCGTGTCACCGGTTATGCCGATCGAGTTGCTGCCGTCAGAAATAATGAATCCGGCGCTTGGATTGTTGTGATTTACCAGGATAGCGGTGATCTCGAGGCCGCCGGCCGCGAACTTCTCGCCCGGTTCAAAATAACGGTATTCCATCACAGTTCCATGATCGTTTTTCAACTCGGAAAATCTTGGATAGATGTCCCAATTGAACACATATTTTTCAAGCGAATCCGCCATTTTCCTGGTCACATGAACGCGAAGCGGCTCAGTCAGCCCGGCAAACAGGTCATCGATGAAGATCGGCAGTCCGGCAAGGTGATCCAAATGCGTATGTGAAATAATGACATCCCTTACCTGTTCTCTTTGCTTTGGAGAGCACGAAAATGCCAAACTTCCGGCGTCGATCGCGACCGTATCATTGACGACGAAACAGGTCAGCCGCTGATGCTGTGACACCTTTCCGGTTTCATCAAAACTGCTTGGAAGTAACTGGATTCTCATTCAACAGATAGTCTCTCGTGCACATGTCTGGCCTCGGCCGCCGTCGATCGCGTAGGTTGCTCCGGTGATCCATCCGGCCTTGTCCGAAGCAAGAAAATAGATCAGCTCCGCCACCTCAGCCGGTGATCCGGGCCGGCCGATCGGGTGCGTTTCTTTGGCGCGTTCAAGAAACGCTTCGTAACTTTCCGCGTCCATTCCGCCGCGAGAATGCAGATTGGTAACGACGACGCCCGGATTCACCGCATTCACTCGAATTCCTTTCGATGCGAGCTCCAACGCCGAACATCGCGTCAACTGATCGACCGCTGCCTTTGAAACGGCATAAGACAGTACATTGGGAAACGACCTGGTCCCTGCCACGCTGGAAACGTTTACGATATTCCCCTTCGTCTCGATCATGTGCGGTATGCACCTCTGCATCAAGTAAAAAACGGATCTCAAATTGATGTTCATCATCTTGTCCCAATCATCGAGTGTTGTGTCCTCGATATTTCCGTTCTTGATGATGCCGGCCGAATTGACGAGCACGTCGATCTGACCGTAAGCCTGCACGGTTTCAGAAACCATACGGTCGATCTGCGAATATTCTGTCACATCGGAAAGGTGGATCTTGATCGAACCTCGTTTTGATTCGAAGCTTTCGCGCAGAGCTATCAACTCCTTTTCATTCCGGCCGATAGCCACAACAGTCGCTCCTTTCTGAGCAAACAGTGCCGCCGTGGCCTTTCCTATTCCGCTGCTGGCGCCGGTTACAATTACGATCTTTCCTGACATAGATTTTTTTAGGTTGTCGACGTTTAGCATATCAGCGACCGACCGGAACTTTCAAATCAGCACCTTCGCGGACCCGTTCCATCAATGAATTAAACAGCTCCTGTCGCACGCAAAGATCATCGCGTCTAAATTTGAAAACTTTCTCATCATATAGGCAGGCGGAGAATTCTAAAAAAGATAACCTGATTCATGGCCGTATCAAAGGAAACACCCCGACGACGCCTCACGCAAAAAAGAAGAGGACGTTAAAAACGCCCTCTGCAAATTTGTCGGAACATGTTTCCCCGGAAAGTTGGGTTTGTATCGTTTACCTGACAGCCAAGTGAATACGGCTGTTGTGATGTTTGATTACAATTCGTTGGTCTTCGGCTGTCTCGGAAGAAATTTATCGATAGCGGCTTTTGTCTCTTCGCTTTTGCGTTGTTTGAATTCAGTGACCCAATCGGTTACGGTAGACACCATTTCGCGTGCAGCGAGACGAGCAGTGTTTCCCTTTACTTTTTTGCCTAAAACGGGCCTGATCTCTTCTTTCTTAACTACTTTTATCTTTATCTTGCTTTCCATTAAAATGCTCCTGCTTGTTCATTGGGTCATCATGACCGATTTCGGCTTTCGTACTAATACGCACTGCAATCCTTGTGCCAGTACATAGACGCTCAAACTTTGTACGTTTTGCGACGACACCAACTTCGGGCGTTCAGTTTTGCATAATGCAAAAACCCGGACTCATTATTTGCGAATTGCCAACAGTGAGATTACGACGGACAAGTTTGAGTTGTTCCCAAAATTTTCAGCTATCGGCTTAATTATCGGGCTTTCGTGTTAATTCGAAGTTACGGTTGTGTCGGTAACCGGCCGTGGAACGCATCTTGCCGTGAAAATGTCTTATGACGTCTTTTGACCTTGCGATAATCTATCTTGCATGCGGTGCACCTCTGAGTATGCACTATTTTTTTGCCGCAAGCGGCAAACCTAAACTCTATTTCGCCATGCGGATCGTTTTGGTTGCACTTTTTTGGCCGATAGCGGCTTTTTCGTTGATAATGTCGCTACGAAGGCCGATCGCCGGCGCCAATAGATCGGGCGGCGGCGAGATCGAACGCAAACTCGATTCATTGAGGGTCGAGATCGAACACTCCGCCTTTACCGATGACACAGCTGCCTCCGTGTTTGAGTTTCGCGAACTTTTTGCAAGATATACAGGCCTCATACAGGCATCGACCGCTAAAGCTGAGCATGCTTCAGCGAATGAGTTGTTTTTGCTCTCGGGACATAAGAACGCCGAACTTGCAACTCGTTGCCTCGACCGTAAGGCGTCGAATCAGCTCAAGGTTCACGCAAATGCGTCTCGCGAAGATTTTGTCGAATCGATAGCTGCAATGACCATTGCTGCGGACGGCGTCCTCGTTCGATCGGCGTCAGCCGTTGCCGAATTGGTCGGAGACAGCCGAACGGCAGAAATGCTCCTAAAATTAGCGTTGGTTCACGATCAAACTGACCTCAGATCGATTCCGGCTGACACGCTGGATTCGGCAGAACGTCTTCATACCGCGATCGGTTGATTCCCTCTCATCGGTCAACCTGTAAGAACCTCGTTCACTTTGTAATCACGGGCAGTAGATTTAATATCTAGCCAATGCTCGTGTTTCTGCACATGTTCGCGTTGTTTCTGCTCGTCACGCTCGGGTTCTATGTGTTCGTGTCGAACCCGCGCAGCCGTGCCCACCAAACATTTGCGGCTTTTATCGCATTTCTGGCGATCTGGACGACCAAAGATCTCATATTCTGGAATTTCTACCCGCGAGATGTCGCCGCCGGCTGGTGGGCGGCCTCCAGTTTTATTACGGCATTGATGATGCAATATGCACTTGTCGTTTTTGCTTGGGTCTTTCCGGAGAATGCACGGACTCCGCGAAAGAAGGCGGCAATTTTATTTGCTCCGGGGGCTGTGCTGATACCCGCAGCGATGCTTGGTCTGCTGTGGCAGCGCAGCGGTTTTGACGGCGAACGATTTGTGATCGAGTTGACGCCGCTGGCGTATGCATTCGTCGCATACGTCTATTTCGTATTTGGATACGGCGCCGTTGTGTTGTTTCAGAAGTACCGCAAATACAGCGGCACGCAGGAAGGCCAGCAGGTCGGAGCATTGATCTCGGGCCTTGCGATCACTGGCTTGCTTAAGACCCTTGCCAATATCGCATTCCCTTTCTTCGGCTATTACGAACTGTTGCCGTTGAGCTCGATCTTTGTCCTGCCGGGCGTATTGATCTACGCATACGCCATTTTCAATTTTAAGCTCTTCTCTCTTGAGACCGCCCTTAAACAGTTTCGCCTGTTTCCGATCACTTATAAGGTGGCACTAAGTATCGCGTCGGTGGCGATCGCTAGTTTTGTGTTGTTTCAGATCCCGATCGTGTGGTGGGCGTTTCATAATGGGATGGATGCCGAGGGCTGGCGGCGGTATCTCGTGTTTAGCGTGATCTCGGCCTTGGTGCCGAATCTTCTGCTTGTCTTGCTCGTGCTACGGACGATCTCGCGGCCGCTGCAGCGGATCACATTGGCCGCAGTGGAGGTGACAAAAGGAGCTTACGGAACCGAGGTCGACCTGCGAAAAAGCAACGATGAGATCGGCCTGTTGGCGGATTCGTTCAATGAGATGAGTAGAAAAATGCGGGCCGACATCGATGAACTTGGCCGCCTCAACGAGCAACTCGTTCGCACCGAAAAGCTCGCGGCGATGGGCACACTTGCAGCCGGCGTTGCTCACGAGGTGAACAACCCGCTCGCCTCTATATCTTCACTTGTCCAGATCATGCGTGCCGCTGAGGGGCATTCTGACGAAACTCGCGAACGTTTGAACTTGATCTCCGCACAGATCGAACGCATCGGCCAGGTAACACGGGATATGACCAATTTTGCCCGATCCAGGCCGGCGGCCCGCGGTGAGATCGAAATTAATACCGTCATCGATACGGCTCTCCGGCTCGCGAGCTTTGACAAGGCGTTCGCGACACTCGATATCGAACGCCGAACCGCCGAAGACCTGCCCGCGATCCATGCTGATGAGGATCAATTGCAGCAGGTGTTTCTCAATCTATTTCTAAATGCCCGCGACGCGATGCCAGACGGAGGCACTCTCACGATAAATGTGACCGGAACGGAGACAGAGGTGACCGTCGAGGTTGCCGATGATGGGACCGGCATCGACAGCGACGACGTAAATCAGGTCTTTGATCCCTTTTTCACGACCAAACCGACCGGCAAAGGAACAGGCCTCGGCCTGGCGGTCTGTTATGGGATCGTTACAGCTCACGGCGGCCGTATTGAGCATCGGAATAACATCCCGACCGGCTCGATATTTACCGTTTCCCTTCCCGTTGCGGACAAAAACCGGCCAAATCATTCCACTCCCGTTGACACCGGGCTGAATAAGTAGCAACTTATCAATACAAACCGCTCTAATTTCAACACAATTGAGGATATTTGAATGAAGAAACTACTTCTCGCGACAATTGCCGCAAGTGTGTTTGCCGTCGCGGCAAATGCTCAGGACCGGCCTATCGCCTACGTCAACGCCAGGATCATCCCGATCGTCGGTCCGGTGATCGAAAACGGAACGATAGTCGTCCAAAATGGCAAGATCCTTGCCATCGGTGACAGTAAAAAGATACCGGTCACGATGATCACGGATATGATCGACGCAAAAGGCAAGACGATCATGCCGGGCCTTGTCGATTCTCACAGCCATATCGGCGAGGGCAGCGGTGCGGACGGCAGTGCTCCCATTCAGCCTGATGTCAGGCTGCTGGACGGGATCAATGTACGCTCCTCGAGCCTCCAAAGGGCCCAGAGCGGCGGATTGACGACCGTCAATGTAATGCCGGGCTCCGGTCATCTCGACAGCGGACAGACCTTGTATATCAAGCTCCGGGATAATGCCGTCAAGGTTGACGATATTCTGATCTTTGACGCCGACGGCAAGATGATGGGCGGCATTAAGTTTGCCAACGGCACCAATCCGATCCGTCCCGGCGGCGGGAATTTTCCCGGCACACGCGCTAAAAGTGCGGCTCTCGTCCGTGAGCAATTTATCAAGGCTCAGGAATATCGCGACAAGGTCAGAAAGGCTGCGGGCGATGCGACGAAGATGCCGCCGCGAGACCTAGCCATGGAGGCTCTCGTCGAGGCTCTCGACGGGAAACGCATGGTCCATTTCCACACTCACCGTCACGACGATATTATGACCGCTCTGCGTTTGTCGAAGGAATTTGGCTTCCGCATCGTACTCCAGCACGTCAGCGAGGCCTGGAAAGTCGCAGACGAGATCGCAAAGGCAAAGGCTCCGGCGTCGATCATCTTTATCGATTCGCCCGGCGGAAAGCTCGAAACAATGGATCTCATGGCCGAGAACGGTGCCGCCCTCGAAAAGGCAGGTGCCCTTACCGGTTTTCACACCGATGACGGCATTACTGATTCGCGTTGGTTCCTCCGCAGTGCCGGAATGGCCGTTCGGGCTGGCATGTCGCGTGAAAAGGCACTATATGCTCTAACGATGGCGAACGCGATAATGCTCGATCTCGACAAACGCATCGGCTCGCTCGAGGTCGGGAAGGATGCTGATTTCATCGTACTCAGCGGCGATCCGGTGAGCGTTTATACACACGTCCTCGAGACATGGGTCGAGGGCAAAAAGGTCTTTGACCGCTCACACCCAAAAGATCGCCTCCTTCAGGTCGGCGGCTACGGAGCCTCAAACGACCGCACCGTCCACATCGACTGCTTCGACGGAGACATCGGAGGTGACAACTAAATGCAGAATATAGAATTTCGAATAATGAATATAAAACGTCTATTCACCATATCGGCCTTTGCCTTCAGTCTTCTAGTCACTTGTCACTTTTCACTCGTCACTGCTTACGCACAGATCGCGATCCAGGGCGAGACGGTCTGGACGATGTCTGGTGAGCCGATAACAAACGGCATCGTGCTCGTCAATAACGGCAAGATCGAGGCAGTCGGTACTGCTGCGGCGGTCAAGATCCCCGCAGGCTACCAAATTATCTCCGCCAAGGTCGTCACGCCGGGCCTGATCGACGCCCATACTGTAATTGGCCTTAACGGTGCCGCAAATCAGCCTCACGATCAGATGGCTCTGGATGGCAGCGGCCCGGTTCAGCCCGAATTGCGTGCCACGGACGCCTACAATGCCGACGAAAGATTGATCCAATGGGTTCGCGAATTCGGCGTAACCACCATTCACACCGGCCATCAGCCGAGTGCGTTGATCTCGGGGCAGACGATGGTCGCCAAAACCTGGGGAAAAACGGTGGATGATGCCGCTATAGTTCCGACGGCGATGATAATGGTGACTATCGGTACCAATGCCAACGCCGGTGCGGGTCGTTCGCCCGGTAATCGCTCAAAACAGGTCGCGATGCTCCGAGCGGAACTTATCAAGGCTCAGGAGAACGCCAAAAAGCCCGACGCCCCCAAGGATCTCAAATCCGTCGCGATGGCCGCGGTCATCAAACGCGAAACCCCGCTGCTGATCAACGCCAACAAGGCTCAAGACATCATCACCGCTCTCCGAATAGCAAAGGAGTTTAACATCCGCATCGTGCTCGACGGTGCCGCTGATGCTCCGCTGGTCATGAACGACATCAAGGCAGCGGGTGTCGCGGTGATCATTCACCCAACGATGGCACGAGCCGGCGGCGATATGGAGAATTTGTCGTTCGAGACTGCCGGAAAGCTCAAGGCTGCCGGCATTCCCGTCGCTCTGCAGAGCGGTTATGAGGGCTATGTGCCGAAAACCCGCGTCGTCCTTTTCGAAGCGGGCATGGCCGCGCAAAATGGCCTGTCCAGAGCCGACGCACTCGCACTGATCACCATCGATGCTGCGAAGATCCTCGGCCTCGACGGCCGCATCGGCTCGCTCGCCGTCGGCAAAGACGCAGACATTGCACTCTATGACGGCGACCCGCTTGAATGGACAACACATTGTGTTGGAACGATCATCAACGGCGTCCTTGTCAACAAAGTTACCCGCTGATTCGATCGATCAAGGGCCGCAGGAGATCTCGCGGCCCTTTTTGATCACCTAATCCGCGAATCACTTTATCTGTATGCTGAACTTTTTAGCATACTCACTTTCGCTTTTAACACACGAACAAACTCTATGATCGCAGCCATTTTTCTGCCCGTCCTGTTGCTTTTTCAGGTAAATCCTCCGGCTCAGCCCGTGACGCAGAAACCGCCCGAAACGCCTGCCGTCAGGCCCGCCGGCGACACGCGTGATGAACCGCCCGTCGTGACAAAACGCAGCGTCCGCGTTGGTGCGAAAACGCTCAGCTATACCGTGACCACCGGCTATATGCCTCTCAAAAACACCGCTACGGGCGAAACCGAGGCTCGCATTTTTTACATGGCGTACACGCTCGACAACGCCCCTGCGAACAGGCCGCTGATGTTTTCGTTCAATGGCGGTCCCGGTTCTGCCAGCGTCTGGCTCCATCTCGGCACGCTCGGCCCGCGTCGCGTCAAAATGCTCGATGACGGCATGCTGCCCCCGCCGCCGTATGAGATGGAAGACAATCAGCATACTTGGCTGACCGAGACCGACATGGTCTTCATCGATCCGGTTGGCACCGGCTATTCGCGTGCCGCCAAGGCCGAGTTTGCAAGCCGATATTTTGGCGTCAACGGCGACATCGATTCGGTCGGCGAGTTCATTCGCCTCTATCTCGGCCGCAATGAACGCTGGCTCTCGCCGCTTTTTCTGGTCGGCGAAAGCTACGGGACGACGCGTGCGGCCGGCCTATCGAATTATCTTTTTGACAAAGGCATCGCACTAAACGGAATTCTGCTCGTATCTGCCGTTCTTAACTTTCAGACCATCAGATTTGCTGATAATAATGACCTTCCGCTCGTCCTTATCCTTCCGTCCTACACCGCGACCGCCTGGTATCACAAGCGTTTGTCCCCAGCGATGCAGTCGAAGTCTATTGAGCAAATTACTGCCGAGGCGAGGAGTTTCGCTGCCGGTGAATTCATGCCCGCGATGCTCCGGCTCGACAGCCTTTCGGGCGCGGAACGCTCCGCTCTTGCCGAAAAATACAGCTCGTACACCGGCCTCAGCCGCGATTTTGTCGAGCGTGCCAATTTTCGCGTCGATCTGAGTAAATTCCAAAAGGAACTGCTTCGCTCGGAACGAAGGACCGCCGGCCGTCTCGACAGCCGATTCAAGGGGATTGACCGCGACTCCGCCGGCGTCTCGCCGGACAGCGACCCGTCGATGAACGCCATTCGTCCGCCCTACACGGCGGCTTTCAATGCGTACGTTCGCGGCGAACTTGGCTTCAAGACCGACACCGAGTACTACATTCTCGGCGGCGGCATCACCAGCCCCTGGAATTGGAACGTCGATAACGCCTATGCCGACACCAGTATCCGCATGAAGGATGCCATGGCGAAAAATCCGTACATGAAGATCTTTGTCGCTCAGGGTTATTACGACATGGCGACGCCCTTTTACGCAGCCGAGTACACCGTTTCCGCAATGAACCTCGACCCGACGCTGCGCCGGAATATCAATTTCGCCTATTACGAAGCCGGCCACATGATGTATATCGAGAAAAATTCACTCGCGAAACTCAAGACCGACGCGGTTGCGTTCATCGCAAATTCGCTTCGCCGTTAAATATATATTTAGCAGCGAACGCGCGGACAGATTTTGGGCTCAAATGCCCGTTAGAGATAAATTTAGCTGGAGATTCAATTCAATATGAGATCAATTGTTCGCATCGCTTCTATCGTCGCCGTGGTTTTCACCATCGGCATGACCGCAACCTTTGCCCAAAAGGTCAAACCGAAGGCACCGGTTTCCAATACTGCCGATTACGTCATCGCTGACCTCAAAGTCATGGCGTACAGCTCGTCGACCGGAAAACTTGAGGACACTAACCCCGCCGAGGGCGAGCCGATGAGCTTTTTTAATGACCTCGACACTTCGCTTTTCGTTTGGGTTTTCGTGCAGGGCGAGAAAGGCACATTCGAAGCCGGCAGGATGGCGAATGTCGTCGTAACTGAGGGCAAAAAGGTGGTCGCGTCCCGCAACGTTCAGATCGGTATCCCGAATGAGGATGGATTTTACATCGTCCCCGTATTCGTATACGGCCCGCTCTGCGATCAAGTTAAGATCACTGCCAAACTGACCGGCCAGAAAACGGCTTCGCCAAAAACGGTCTCGATCCCGTTCATGTGCGGCGAATAAAAGATCATTGCCCGCGAAACACACAAAGGCACGAAAGGACGATCACGTATGATCGTCCTTTTTTGTCTGTTTCCCGTGTTTCGTGGGCAAACGTCCTAATGTCCTGTGTCTCCTGATATGAGATCTACTGCGTGCCGCAGCACCGGCCGTATCACCTCAAAACACTCTTCGACGCCTTTCGGTGAACCGGGCAGATTGATGATCAGGGTCTTGCCGCGTATTCCGCAAACCCCGCGTGAAAGCATCGCGTTTCGGTGCTTCGAAGCCGTTTCACGCCGCATCGCCTCAGCCATCCCCGGGGCTTCCCGTTCGATCACCGCACTTGTCGCTTCAGGAGTATTGTCACGCGGCCCAAATCCCGTTCCGCCGGTTGTGATGATCAGATTGATATCTTCGCGTTCGGTCAATGTGTGGAGAGTATTTCGTATGTTTTGCAGATCATCGGTGACGATCAAACGCTCAACGACTTCACCGCCAATGGACGCGATCATTTCCGCCAGACGATCGCCCGACAAGTCCTGCTCGATCGTACGCGTATCGCTAATGGTAATGACGCCGGCCTTGATCTCCATCTATCCTCTCCCTTTCTACCTCAACCCGCCGTCGCCTCGATCTCTTCCAGTCTCGCCTGCCTGCGGCCGTAAAGAACGCTCAACAGCACGCCGATAACGACCAGCAGCATCCCGGCGAGTGCCATGATGCCTTGCGATTCACCAAAAAATATCCACCCGACAGACAACGCATACACAAGCCCCGTGTAATTGACGATCGCGACCCCGGCAATCCGTTCGCGTTGTAGGGCGTTCGTTAGGAACATTTGTCCGAGCTGTGAAAACACACCGATCAGGAACAGATAAAGCCAATCCCAGCCTTGCGGCGTCTCCCAATAGAAAAACAAACTGATAGCCCCAACGACCGCTCCGACAAGCTGAAAATGCAGCACTACTGTGAGCGGATGCTCCTTTCCCCGCAGGCTTCGAACAAGATTATACGCGACTCCTGAGCAAAACGCTGAGATGATACCGAGGATCAGATAGAACGGTGAGATCCGCGGATCGAATTGTTCGATCATCAAAACGCCCGCAAACGCGATCGCATAAAAGAACCACTGTGTCGGACGCACACTCTCTTTCAGCACAAAGATCGCGATCGTCGCAGTAAATATCGGCGAAAGATACTGTATCGTCTGTGCCGACGCGATCGGCATCTGCTGGAGCGTGACGAAGAACAGATAAAGAGCCGTCGTCCCAAACACGCCGCGAAGCAAAAGCATAAAATGATTCTCACCAATGAGACTCGCTTTCGCCCGCTTCAGGCCATAGACACAAAATGCTCCTGCAACGATGCACCGGAAAAATACGGTTTCCATCGCCGGGATATGCGCGACCTGTTTGACGAAAACATTCGCCAGAAAAAACGCGAGTGTCGATAAGAACATCGCACGCACGCCGGGTGTCAGGAATTTTGTGTTGCTTTCCAAACTAAGAGGTTAATTTTTTTGAACCGTCACCGCAACCGCAATCGGTGCCGCATCCTTCCTTTGTCGAGAACGCACGCCGTTTACGGATCAGTGTGACCGCCGCAAATACAAGAGCGGCGGCAATGACGATGAGGACGATGATGAATTGAAGCGACATGGTTTTGGACTTTTGGGTTTTAGCTTTTTCGAAGATCTAAAAATTAAAACACTCATTGCTCACTCAAACCCCAGAGCTTTCCCTGCCTGATATGTTATCAATGCCGCAACATACGCAAATCCCGTCATATACGCGAGCATAAAGAGCGGCCAGGTCCACGAATTCGTCTCGCGGCGCACTACGGCGAGTGTGGACATACATTGCATTGCCAGCACAAAGAAGACCATCAGAGTGAGAGCTACCAAAGGCGTCCATGTTGGGCTGCCGTCGTCCTTTTTGGCATCACGGACGGCGGCGATCAGGGTTTCCGATTCCTCGTTCTCGTCTTTGCCGACATTGTAAATGATGCTGAGCGTCGAGACCAGCACTTCGCGGGCAGCAAAACTCGCGATCAGGGCGACGCCTATCTTCCAGTCAAATCCGAGCGGTCGTATCACCGGCTCGATCGCATGACCGAGCATTCCGGCGTAGCTATGCTTGAGCTGTTCGCTCTCAGGCAATGGCACGATTTCTGCGCCTGAAACCTCCTGGCCTGCCTGCTGACTGACGGCCGTTGGCTGTTCACTACTCCTTGGGAAATACATCAATGCCCACAGGATGATCGAGATCGCCAGGATCACCGTTCCCGCTCGCTTCAAAAATAACCACGCCCGCGTGATCATGTTCTGAAAAACGGTACGAAGATTCGGCAAACGGTAAGGCGGCAGTTCCATCAGGAACGGCGGCGGCGGAGCTTTTAGGACGGTGCGTTTCAGGACAAATGCGGTCCCGACCGCGGCAATGATACCTATCGCGTACATGATCAGCATCAGCAGAGCCCCGATCGAAACAAATCCGAAAACGTATTGACCGCCGAAAAAAGCTCCGATCATCAGCGTGTAAACAGGCAACCGCGCGGAACAGCTCATGAACGGCGCGATCATGATCGTTGCAAACCTGTCGCGCCGGCTTTCGATCGTTCGTGTCGCCATTATGCCCGGAATTGCACACGCAAAGCTGCTGATAAGCGGCAAAAACGCTTTACCATGCAAACCGACTCGTGACATCAGCTTGTCCAGCAAAAACGCCGCCCGCGACATGTAGCCGCTATCCTCAAGCAGAGATATGAACAGGAACAGAAGTAATATCTGAGGCAGAAAAACGACCACGCCTCCGACGCCGGCGATGATGCCATCCGCGATGAGATCGGTCAATATTCCCGGCGGCATTTCAGCCTTTACAAAATCACCGACGCCCCCAAAGCCCTTTTCCAGCAGGTCCATCGGCAAGCTCGCCCACGAAAAGATCGTCTGAAATACAACCAGCAGAATCAGGACCAAGATTATCAGGCCAAAGAATTTGTGCGTCAACACGCGGTCGATCTTATCCGAGATGCGGTGTTTCTTTTGGTCGCTGTGCCATGTCGATTCCTGAACGGCGTTCGAGATGAAATTGTATCGGGCAAAGATCTTGCCGTGCGGTCCGTCTTCGTTGGTCGCCGCGTCGAAAACGTACGGAACCTCGGGCACCGTACCGAGAACCTCGGCGACCTTTGCGGCAAGCTGCTCTTTGCCGCGTCCGGTCTTGGCGTTGACCGCGACGACCGGCGCTTTCATGAGAGCGGCGAGCATGTCGACATCGATCTCGTGTTCCTGCTTTTCAAATACGTCGATCATCGTCAACGCAATGACGACCGGAACACCAAATTCGAATATTTGTGTTACGAGATATAGATTGCGTTCGAGATTGGTCGCGTCGACAACGGCGACGATGACGTCGGGCTTTGGCACGCCGGCCTGCTGGCCGGTGATGATGTCGCGGGCGATCTGTTCGTCGAGCGATGTTGCGTCGAGGCTGTAGAGTCCCGGCAGGTCGATCAGCGTCGCTTCCTTATCGGCGACGCTCCAAACGCCTTCCTTGCGTTCGACCGTCACGCCCGGATAATTTGCGACCTTTTGTTTGAGCCCTGTAAGCGAATTAAATAGCGTGGTCTTTCCGGCATTCGGATTACCGGCGAGAGCGATCGTGAGATTTGCGTTTTTGTCGTGTCCGTCCATTCGTGCTTTGATCGCACGCGTCTAGAGGCTGACCTCGATCGCGTCGGCCTCCGTCTTTCGCATTGCGAGGCTGTAGCCGCGCACGCGTACTTCGATCGGATCACCGAACGGTGCGGCCTTTATTACGCTTATCGTCACGCCGGGAACGACTCCCATTTCCATAATGCGGCGAGCCGTTCCGTTGGTCGCATTGACCGAAACGACGCGGGCCTCGCTGCCGACCGGAAGATTTGAAAGTGTGCTAGTGGTGGACATAATATCCGGCATCTTTGCTGCCAGAACTAAGCATAACGTAATTGAAAATAGATTTCAATTGTAACAGCTGAAAACCTTGAGGCTTTATTGCCAAGTCTTTTTTGCCGCTGCCTTTTGGCAACGGATCAAGAATGCAAAATAGTCCCGGGCTTTAGCCCAAGCAGTCGCCCGAAATGTTGGGATAGATCCCCGGAGGCCAATGTCCTCCTAAAGAAGACCAAAGATAATTGCTATTGAAAGATATTTGTGGTCGAAATAAGGTCAGCCTGATATGCACCCGCAGAAATTCGCAGCGGGACACGGCTGTCGTCGATCGATAGCCAGACCTTGATCGATAGTGCGTCGAGTTGCGGATTCCCGGTTTTCACAGCGATCATCTGTGCAGCGATCTTTTTCGCCGTTGAGTGTTGTGGTCTCGACGTCATTCGGCCGCAAAACGAATATGTAGGTCTTGTCTCCCCAAAACACAGCAACACGCGTGTCATTAACCGGATTTGTTGTGTTCTTGCTTGGCTTTAGATTGAACGAACGCATCGCGTAGACCAGCGACAGCAGGCTGTGCGTACCGACCGGCGAATCCGCCTTCGCTGCACCTGCAGTGATCGCACCGGTTCGGGCATCGAACACCGCCGTTTGATTGAACGACGCCAACTGGCCGTTGAATTTCACCTCGAAGCCAAACGGCGCCAGCGTCTCAGGATTGACGCGGGCCGTCACCGCATCGCCCAAGACGAACGGCTTATTGCTCGCGGAAATATTGGTCGCCTTCGCCGTCAGCACCAGCGTATCGATATTCTGGATCAGCTTTCGCTCTTTAGCCTGGAGCATAACTTTGCCGGTCTCTTGGCCGGCGGATGTTATTTTATATTCGAGCGTTTCGCCAAGAGCAAATGCCAACTCACGCAGCAGCGGTTGATTATCGAGATACGGCTCGGGCGTTGGCCTCGGCTTCGGCGTTGCTGCCGGGACCGGCGTTCCCGCCGGCGTCGGCGTCGGGTCGGCGGATCTGACCTCTTCGACCGTGAGGCCCGACAATTTGCAGACAAACTGGCCCTTGACCGTCTTGAATCGAATAAGTACCGGGATCCTGAATTCGTCCGAACTCAAATTGACCTGCAGCTCCTTGATGCCGCGAACGTCGAAGTAGGTGCTCTGTACGGTCGAAACGACCGTATCGAATTCGCCGGCGTCGGTCTTTACCTTTTCCGCGAGTCCGCCCGCAAACGTCGCGACGAACGATTCGCCGTCTTCGTCGAACGAAAACGTGCCATTTCCGCCCGCCTCGCGGACCTTAAAGACCATCGTGAGCAGATCAAAGTTTGACGTCGGAGCCGTCAGAAAATTGTATTTCGTCTCTTTCGGGATCGCTTCCGAATTGATCGTGCGGGATATGTATAGCGGCAGGCCCGTGTCAGGTGCGGCATAGACCGTCCGCGTTTCGTCGATCAGCGAAAAAGCGGCACTTACGATATCAAATGTCTTCATGCGGCCGCGCAGCTCGACAGCATCGCGTCCGCTGAATTTGCCTCGCGAAACGACCGCTGTCTCAAAAAACGCGACATTCGGGAAACTCTCGAACGCGACATTATACGAGAGCTTCTCGCCGATCCGTAAAAACGTCGGAGCATCTCCTTTCGCCTGGCCGAAATTGACGGCGGCCAGAAAAACAAGCATCGCGAAAGCCGCGACGACCGGCTTGATATTGTGTGTGAGACGACGAAGTTTCATCAATTTTTGTTTCCGGCCTCAGCGACGATCGCGGCAACCGCGGCACGCATATCGGCGGCTTGCGTGATAGGCCGGCCGATAACGGCAAAATCGCTGCCGGCGGCGACCGCTCGGCCAAATGTCATTACACGCTTTTGGTCATCAATTGTTGCGTCCACAGGCCTTATGCCCGGCGTAACGATCACAAAATTTGGATCAGCGACTGCCGATCTGATCGCTGCGGCCTCATTTGCCGAAGCAACGACGCCGTCCAATCCCGACTCACATGCGAGTTTTGCGAGCCGCACGACCTGATCCTCGACCGGCGTTTCGATGCCCGTTTCGCTGAGAGCGTTGCCGTCCGAACTAGTCAGGACGGTCACGGCGATGATCTTCGGCACCGCTATGGCTTCGCTTTCGCAAGCCTTTCTCACCTCGGTCGCAGTTTGCCGCATCATCTCGCTGCCGCCTGATGCGTGAACGTTGAACATCCACACGCCCAGCCTAGCCGCCTCGACCGCCGCCATGGCGACCGTATTCGGAATATCGTGGAATTTGAGATCGAGGAAGATCTTCGCCCCGGACTCGACCAGTTCGCGAACGAACGACGGCCCTTCGGCGGTAAACAGCTGCAGCCCGACCTTATACGCACCGACCGAATCTCCGAGTTCCGCGACTATTCCCCGAGCGGCCGCGGCGTCCGGCACGTCGAGGGCAACGATTATCCTGTCTTTTGCTTGTGTCGTGGTGTCGATAGCTGCGGAGGCTTGTGTCATATCAAACAGGGCCAAACTAGTCCATATCAAGCGGGTTGCGGAACGGCACACCGGTGGTCTTGTCCGCCTTTTTGAGTGCTTCCTGGAATTTTTCTTCGAGCAGCCGCTCGCGGTCCTTCATCGACGACATTTCCTGTGCGAACAGCTGTTCGCGCATCTCTTTCTGCTTGCTCAATTCACCTTGCAGATCTTCGAACGAACCGGTGATCTTTTTTTTCTCCACGTGCCCGATGATCGCACCCGTATGGGCGTCGACGGTGATGTTCGTATCGCAGCACGGGCAAATTACGCTGAACTTATCCATAACAAAACGAAATTATACTACACAATCCGACTATTTCGCTCCGGTATCGCCGGGAGCGGCCGTCTTGATACCGGCGAGGGCGAGCAGCGACGCGACGGGTGCTTCCGCCAGATTAGGTATGTTGTCGCCCGAGACCGTTACTTCCTTGCCGTTCTTGAGCCAGATCTTGAGCGTCGATTTGCCGGGCCCGAGCCACGTTCGCTGAACCTTTACAAGCTTCGGATCGGACTTGAAATAGCGCGTCTCAACAAAGTTTCCGGCTTTGTCCATCGTCGTTGCCATCTCCGAATTCTCTGACGCAGGCAAACGCTGGCTTTCGGGGATCGGGCCGCCCGGATCTGCATCGACCGCGAGCTTGCGTTTCGCGTCGATCCCGTTTGCCGCGACCGTGCCCTGTTCAGGGCCGACCGGCACTGACGCAAGGGTTCCGGTCTGTACATCGGTGTTCGTCACGGTAGTTTCCGTTACAGTATTGGATGGATTTGCCGAGCGGTTTGCTGTATTCCCGGCCCCCGCATTTGAGTTCGTCGCTGCCCCCGAAGAGCAGCCTGATACCGTCATCGCGATCAATAAGATTCCAAACAACAAAATTCTCTTCATCGTGATGTTAACCTCTTCTCCAGATCTTCTTTCACCGTCGGCCATTCTGTGTCAATGATACTGAAATAAACCGAATCGCGAAACCGGCCCGTGTCGCAGATCATATGTTTGCGAAATATTCCCTCTTCCGTAGCACCGAGACGCTTAATTGCGGCTCGGGAACGTTCGTTCAAGGCATCCGTCTTTAGCTCAACGCGGATGCATTTCCACGTCTCAAAAGCATGCGTCAGCATCAGCAGCTTCGCCTCGGTATTTACCGCCGTCCGCTGAAACGCCGGCGTGATCCACGTCCAACCGATCTCCGCCCTCAAATTCGCCGCATCAATATTCCCAAACCGCGTCGCCCCGATCACCTTCCCCGATGCCCTCTCAACCGTCACAAACGGCAATGCCACCCCGCGATCCCGGTCCGCGATCGCCGATTCGACATACTTCCGCATATCATCGATCGAAGCAACATTCGTCGGGATCAGCCGCCAAAGCGATTCATCCCGCCCCGCTTCCCACAGCCCGTCCAGATGCCCCACCGCCATCGGCTCCAGCCGCACAACCTCGCCCTCTAAAACAACCGGTTCAACGATCATATTTAATATATTCCCAAAAAAGTGGGCAGATATAAACTCTTCCCACTGACCGCCGATTAGATACAAAGGAAGAACGAGATCCCAGGTCGGTTCGCGATTTGCTGTGCCCGTTTATTATGGATTTTCTCAACAGGATTCCTTGCAGATGAGAGAGGAATCGCTCGGAATAGGATAGTAGATCAACTGATGAATAAGATCATTTTGAACGGATATGCTCAGACCAATATTTCCACAGGCATATGTGAAAGAATTTGGGATATCGGACATCCATTTGGATAGCTCACAGCCTTTAAGATCAATTCCGGCTTGATTCAGGGGAAAAGGTTTTTTAGGTATTCGAACTACACTTATCACCGTACCTAACGGAATATCCCAGAGCTTCTTATAGGCAGATTGGCATCTCTGTGTCGAAAAATCTACGATTATTTTTTCGGTTTTCAGGTCGTAGACTTCATGACTTGTTTTACACGTTGGCATGCCAACAATCATTTCTACGTCAGAGCAGGTCGACTGCATCGGAACTATCGTGTGCTGAATCTGTCCTTTTGCAGAACTGACGCCCAATATACATAAAGTGGCCAAAACCACTGCAAAGGTGATCACTTTCATAGCGCTACGTTTACCTCGGAGCTGTCCATTTTGGTGCAGGCTGTGGTGATTTTAGCATTAAGCGGGTGGAGATCGATATGTTTTTTGCGCTTGGCTATCTAATAAGATACGGGCATGATGGACGGCGTTGGGGGGGTTGATGGGTTTTGGAAAAAGCGGTGGGCTTGCGGGTTGAAAACAGTCGTTCGGGATTGTCGCTAGCCCCCTTTTTTATTGTCGCCACACCCATTTTCGACTGTCGCAAGCACCAAAATAATTGTCGCAACCACCCTTTTTTACTGTCGCAAACACGCATTTTTACTCATTTTTCGCAAAAATGCTGATCAAAATGTGGTATGTACCACAATTTAAGCCCAACACATAAAAAAACACGATCGGTCATTTCAAAAAAGGTTCTGGATGGTCGCAAAAAAGGCTGTCCGGAACTCGCGTTCCGGACAGCCTATTTTCCTTTCTCACTTTTTTCCTGTTCGCTCTTTAGATGTCGTAGTACATCGAGAATTCCATCGGATGCGGACGCAGACGTAGCGGCGTGATCTCGTTTTCGCGTTTGTAGGTGATCCAGCGTTCAATGAGCGATTCGGTGAAGACGTCGCCTTTAAGCAGGAACTCGTGGTCCTTTTCCAGAGCGTCTAGCGCTTCGTCGAGGCTGCCCGGCAGCGAAGGGACATTCGCCAGCTCTTCGGGCGGCAGATCGTAGATGTCCTTGTCGAGCGGCTCGCCGGGATCGATGCGGTTCTGGATGCCGTCAAGTCCGGCCATCAGCAACGCCGCGAACGTCAGATACGGATTGCACGACGGATCGGGCGGACGAAATTCGAGGCGTTTGGCCTTCGGCGAAGACGAGAACATCGGAATTCTGACCGCCGCGGAGCGGTTGCGGGCCGAATATGCCAGATTGACCGGAGCTTCGAATCCCGGGACGAGGCGCTTGTAGCTATTGGTCGTCGGAGCCGCAAATCCTACGAGAGCCGGAGCGTGTTTCAGCAGTCCGCCGATGTAGAACTTGGCCATTTCCGACAGGCCTGCGTATTGATCGCCTGCAAACAGCGGACTGCCGTCCTTCCACAGCGACTGGTGGCAATGCATGCCCGAGCCATTGTCACCGTAGATCGGCTTCGGCATGAACGTCGCCGATTTGCCCGCAGCGTGGCACGTGTTTTTGACGACGTATTTGAACAACATCAGATTGTCGGCAGTATGCAGCAGGTTTGAGAATCTGAAATCGATCTCGCACTGTCCGGCAGTTGCGACCTCATGGTGATGACACTCCACAATGATGCCGACTTCGCCGAGGATCGACGAGATCGTGTTTCGCAGATCGATCGAAGTGTCCAGCGGCGCGACCGGAACGTAACCTTCCTTAGGGCGAATGTGATAGCCATTGTTCGGATTGTCGAATGTGCCTTCGCGGCCCGAATTCCAGTGGCCTTCGTCCGAATTGACATAAAACCCTGCCGAGTGCTGGTTGTTGTGATATCGGGCTTCGTCGAAGATAAAGAACTCGGCCTCGGGACCAACATTGATCGTGTCGGCGATGCCCGTGAATTTGAGATAGCTCTCGGCACGCTGTGCGACCGATCGAGGATCGAGCCAGTATCCTTCTTTGGTGATCGGATCGACGGCATTTGCGATCAGACAGAGAGTAGTATCTTCGGTAAACGGATCGATCCAAAACCGCGTCGGATCAGGCACGAGCAGCATGTCCGATTCGTGGATCGCCGCCCAGCCGCGAAGACTGGATGCATCGAATCCGAAACCGTCCTCAAAGCTGTCTTCCGACAACATATCGATCGGAAAAGTAAGGTGATGCCACGACCCGATCAGATCGGTAAACCGGACCGAGACGAATCTCGCTTCTTGGTCCGCGGCATATGTCAGCACATTTTTTGCGTTCATTATATCTCCTGAGTAAGCGTGTTTTATAAGTACTTGATGTTGCCAATTCTCAAATCTCCGGGCGATTCAAAAATGAGATTCTATAACACGCAATCGCAGGGGCAAAGGAGAATTCGCGCAGTTTCGCAATGTTCTCTTTTTCTTACAGATTTGTAGTATTTGGCGAAATGCGGTTTTCAGTTTATGTTTCTTGGTATGAAGATAGCCGCGAACCTCATCGCTTCACTCGTCGCAATTGAGCATTTGGGAATACTAGTGCTGGAGATGTTCTTTTGGGATCATCCGGTCGGCTATCGAATATTCGGAACGACACCCGACATCGCTTCGTCCTCGGCAGTTCTTGCCATGAATCAGGGACTTTATAACGGCTTTCTGGCCGCCGGCCTGATATGGGGGCTCATCGCCGGCCGCCGAGATGTGAAGATCTTTTTTCTGCTGTGCATCGTCGCAGCCGGTATTTTCGGCGGCCTGACAGCGAAGACATCGATCATTTATACGCAAGCAATGCCGGCTCTGATCGGACTTGTGTTGGTGCTCTTCATTTCAGAAGAAAATTAGCGGCAAACGATTGGACGTTCGGCCACTTCTCATTATTGGTATTTTCCAATGCTATTATCTAGAAAAATATGAAGTTATTTCTAAGATCCTCGTGCTTGCTTTCGCTGCTGCTCATCGTCGCATATTCGAACAGCGCACAGGCTCTGAATTCCGACGAAAAAAAGATCGTCGAATACATAGACAAGAACAATACGCAGGCCGTCTCTTTGATCGAGAAAATGGTCAATATGGAGAGCCCGACCGAAGACCTCGCGGGAGTAAAGAGCGTCGGAGCTCTGTTTGCAAAGGAATTCGAATCGCTCGGGATGACCGTCAAATGGCTGGATATGCCGGCAGAGATGAAACGTGCCGGACATCTGGTCGCGGAGTCAAACGGCTCGCAGGGGAAACGCATATTGTTGCTTGGCCACATCGATACCGTTTTGAAAGGCGAACGATTTCGGATCGAAGGCAAAAAAGCCTACGGTACCGGCATCGCAGATATGGTCGGCGGTAACGTAATACTGCTCCAGGCTCTGAAAGCCTTAAACGCTTCGGGCTTGTTAAAAGATCGACAGATAATGGTGATGCTGACCGGCGACGAAGAATCGACCGGCGAGCCCGAGAGTGTTAGCCGCGGGCCGATGCGGGACCTTGCGAAACGAAGCGACGCTGCACTGAGTTTCGAAGCCGCCGTATTGAACACCGCAACCGTCGGCCGCCGAGGCTGGAGCAGTTGGACGCTTGAGGTCGAGGCGAAAACAGGACATTCGGGTCAAATATTCAAGCCCGGAATGGGCGACGGTGCGATATTCGAGACATCCCGTATCCTCAACGAATTTCGGGAAAAGCTCAGTAAGGAAAAATATTTGTCATTCAATCCGTCGATGATCGTCGGTGGTACGACTGCGGCGACGACGGATGTTTCGGGCACAGCGACAGGCAAGCTCAACGTCGTTCCGGCAAAGGTCATCGTCAACGGCGACCTCCGATTCATCAGCAACGAACAGCGTGCCGCCGCTCGAAAGACAATGAGCGAGATCGTCGCAAGAAACCTGCCGGGAACCACCGCTAAGATCACTTTCAAAGACGGCAACCCAGCGATGGCGCCGGTCGAAGGCAATTATGCGCTGCTCAAACAGCTCGATCAGGTCAGCCGCGATCTCGGATTCGGCGAGATGGTGGCTCTTGATCCGGGCGAACGCGGCGCCGGCGATATCGGATACATTTCTGATCTGGTGCCGAGCCTGGACGGTATCGGGATCGGCGGCCCTGAAAGATCACATGCGAAGGGCGAAGCAGCGGCTCTCGATACGATCCCGGTTCAAACAAAGCGTGCTGCTTTGTTGATCTATCGACTAACTCGCTGATGCGAGTTCCTCTAGGAAACCGTTGTTCGTGTATAATTTCGGCACTGGAGAATGCCGATGATAAATAACTATGCCCGAATTTTGTTCGCGAGATCATTGACCCTCGCGATCCTGCTTTCGATTGCACTAACCAGCTTTGCTCAGGAACTGCCGAGGGCAAAGCCCGAATCAGTCGGAATGTCATCGCAGAGGCTCGGCCAGTTGAGTCAGATACTCGACGGCTATGCCAAAGACGGCCGCATCGCAGGCGGTGTGGCGATGGTCGTTCGACGCGGCAAGGTCGTATACGTCCACACGTACGGAAAGCGCGACCGCGAGGCAAATTCGCCGATGTCCGAGGACACGATCTTTCGAATAGCTTCGCAGAGCAAAGCCCTGACGAGCGTTGCCGTGATGATCCTTCAGGAGGAAGGAAAACTGGTCATCTCCGACCCCGTGAGCAAATACCTGCCCGAATTTGCCAATACGACGGTCGCGGTGCCTAAAGACGGCGGTGGTTACGACATTGTCAAAGCCAAACGGCCGATCACGATCCGCAGCCTGCTGACTCACACGTCGGGTGTGAGTTATGGTACCGGCCCGGCAAAAGACAAATGGGAAGCCGCGAAGGTCACGGGCTGGTATTTTGCCGACCGCGAAGAGCCGATCGGTGAGACCGTCAAACGCATTGCCGCGTTGCCGATGGACGCTCATCCCGGCGAAAGATTCATTTACGGCTATTCAACGGACATCCTAGGTGCGGTGATCGAAAAGGTCAGCGGACAACCCCTGGACCAATTTCTATCCAGCCGAATTCTCGAGCCGCTCGGTATGCGTGACACCAGCTTTTACCTTCCGCAGTCGAAAGCATCGCGGCTGGCGGCGGTGTATTCTGCGAAGGACGGCAAGATCGAGCGTGCTCCCGATCCGGGGCTCGGTGTTGGGCAAGGTGCATATTTAACGGGCCCTCGAAAGAGCCTTTCAGGTGGTGCCGGGCTGCTCTCGACGGCTCGTGATTATGCCAGATTCCTCCAGATGATGGCAAATGGCGGCGAGCTTGACGGAAAACGTATCATCAGCCGAAAAACGGTCGAGCTGATGACATCGGATCATCTGGGCAGCATCAAATATGATCGCGACGGACAGGGTTTTGGCCTCGGATTTTCGATCGTGAAAGACGTCGGTGCTTATGGTTCACCGTCGTCTGCCGGAGAGTTTGGCTGGGGCGGTGCCTACCATTCGTCATATTGGGTCGATCCCAAGGAACAGCTCGTTGTCGTATACATGACGCAGCTTATTCCGGCGACCGGCATCGACGATTACGGCAAGCTCCGAGCGATGATCTACGCTTCGATCGTTGACTAGTTTCCGGAGGTCATCATGATACGTCAGATTCCCGTCCTTTGTCATAATCCTAACTGCTCATTCGAGACGTTCGAAATGATCCACAAATGTCCGAAGTGCGGACGGCCGTTGTGGACCAACCGCGACTTCAAATTGATCGCCGGTCTTCCTCTTCTATTGCTTGGCGGAATTCTGGCAGCGGGGGGCATCGGGATCGCAGGCATATTCTTGCTCAAACCAAACGAACTTCCGCTAATTGGTATCGCTCTCGGTGCCGCGATCGGGTCCGCCGGAATCGGCGTAATTGCGATGGGCCTGCATCATTTGATCCTTGGTCGAGGCAACATGCGTCTCGTGTATTTCTCCGGAGGTATGGCCATGTTAGCCTTTGCCATTGGAACACTCATTAAGGTTGTTATTCGATTCCAATAGCAGAAACAACAACTGGCTGACCGAAATGGGATCGAACCTTTGGCCGTAACCATACGTTAATCTTAGCAATGGCTGAAGATCTATATTGTCCCAGATGCGGAAAAGGGTTCGCGAGCGAAACGAGTTTTTGCCGTACCTGCGGCCTGTCGCTAGACGGCGTTAGTGAGATCGTGAATGGCGAAGCGGAATCCGCTCCCGAAATGGTCTCGCGTCCAAATTTTAAGCTGATGCGTTTCGGCATCGGCTTGTTTATTTTCGGAACGGTGATCGGGCTCGCCACTGCCGCCGTACGGGACTTTGATCTTTTCCCGCAAGCTTATGGAAAATTGGTCTTTATGGCGATCGTTGCGCCGGGATTGCTGCTATTGGCGACCGGATTTCTATTTCCGAAAAAGCAATACAAGAAACGGAAACCGTCGCCCAGAGGCAACCGAAACTGACACCGCACCGCTCGACGAACAGCTGAATCCGCAAGCGTCGACGATATTATCTTCCCGATCGATACCCGCGAACTCGAACCCGTCCCGTCGGCAGTGTTACCGAAAACACTACGCGAAATCTCAAGAATGCGAACTAAACGATCGCACCGACGAGGTCATATTCATGAGCCTCGGTGATCTGGACGTTGTAGATCTCGCCGATCTTTGGGTCGAGGTCTTCGGGCATGTCGTTTATCAGGATGTAGCCGTCGATCTCTTGGGCCTGGCCTTCGAGGCGGCCTTGGAATAGGAGGTCGGATTCCTGCGAGAGGCCTTCGAACAGCACGCGGTAGGTGTTGCCGATCTTGGCTTTGTTTAGCTGTTTGCTGATCTTGGCCTGTTCTTTCATCAGGCGGTTGCGGCGTTGTTTGGCGACCTTTGGATCGACCTTGTTCGGCAGGTCGTAGGCGGCGGTTCCTTCTTCGTCGGAGTATGTGAACACGCCGACGTTATCAAACCTGCAGTTCTGCACGAACTTTATCAGCTCTTCAAAATCCTCGTCCGTCTCGCCCGGAAAGCCCGTAATAAAAGTCGTCCGTATCGCGATCCCCGGAACAGCGGCGCGAACTCTACCTATCAAACGCTCCAACGATTCCCGCGTGCCGCCGCGTTTCATCAGCTTGAGCACATTCCGCGAAGCGTGCTGCAGAGGCATATCTAAATACTTTACCGCTTTGTCCGTTTCGCGGATCGCCGAGAGAAAAGCGTCGGAGATGTGCGTCGGGAAAGCGTACATCGGGCGGATCCATTCGACGCCGTCGATCTCGCCGAGGGCACGGATGAGGGCCGCGAGGGCGTCCACTTCGCCGAGGTCTTCGCCGTATCGCGACGAATCCTGTGCGATCAGCACCAGTTCCTTGACGCCGTCCGCCGCGAGCTGTCTCGCTTCCTCAATGATCGAACCAAACCGCCGCGACCTAAACGAACCTCGCATTCCCGGTATCGAACAAAACGCGCACGGCCTGTCGCAGCCTTCGGCGATCTTGATGAACGCCGTGTGGGCGTCGGTCGCACGCATTCGCGGGGTGTATTCGTCGTAAAGGTATGTCGCCGACTTGTTGCCGATCGGCGAAATGGTCAGTTCCGCCGCGTCAAAAGTCTCGTCTGCCGCCTTGAGAATATCCCCGACCTGCGACGTCCCGATAAAGGCATCGACGTCGGGCAGTTCTTTCATCAGGTCGTCGCGATAACGCTCGACCAGACAGCCGGCGACGATCACGCGGTTCGCCTTGCCCTCGGTCTTCCAACGCATCGCCTCGAGTATCGCATCGACCGATTCCTGCTTCGCCGACTCGATAAACCCGCACGTATTCACGACCACCGTATCCGCCTCACCGGCGTCATTAGTGATCTCATACCCCGAAGCGGCAAGCTGCCCCATCATAACCTCGCTATCAACAAGATTCTTCGGACACCCAAGACTGACAAATCCAACTTTCTTCATAACCGTCTGCTACAATCATACCACCTCCGACCCATGACGGCTGGAATCGAAATCGGAAGCGAGGATGTAGAATGACGTGGATGTGAATTAGTCGAATTATGGAACAACCGGTACCAAAGGTGTCCGAAGCAGATGTCGAACGCATCGTCGATCGCGACTTTGGAAAAGACAAAGCAGCGGAAGTACTCTCTTCCCTTCGAGGCTTTGATACAGGTCCTCGCGTTCGTTTAGCAATATTGAAGGTTGCAAATGGTGATCTCGAGAGACTTCAGGAAGCCGGAAAGGTCGCCATTCAAGATTATAGAGACATACTATCCGAGGCCGAGTATCCAAGATATATGGATGAGATCGGATTTGAGGATACCTCAGAAACGCTGAGGCAAGCCGTTATCCAAGCTGATTGGTTGCAGTATCAGGAATGGCTCCAACGGAAGTGAAATTGGTGCGTTTAGCACGCCGGCCGCGTCGCCATCTCGCGAGCACCATTGAAGCAGTAACCACGATGATCAAATATTGGCAACAACTTGCGGTTTCGGCTCCAGCAATCCTGCTTCTGGTATTGGCAATACTGCGGCATCTCGTTGGGCTTGATGTCTCTTTCATTGGTGTAGAGTGGCTGATAGGAGCGAATGTACTTTCGTTTGCTGCGTGTTTAGCCTTGGCATTGCTGCAGCGGGAAAATAAGGCGTGGCGTTATGCAGCACTTTTTAACGCTTGGCTATTTATCTTGGCTCTGACCGCCAGCATCCTTCGCTTGGGCGCATAGAAGCACATACAATCGTTCACCAAGATAAATGTCGTTGACAGTATCCCACATTCGGGTACTGTCAACGACATTTTTCTGACTACTGACTACGCCGGCCGCGTCGCCATCTCGCGGAGCCGTTGGGCTTTATGAGTTGCCACTAGCTTCAGCTAGTGGACAGCCTGACAAAAATGTTCCGGGCTTTAGCCCAAAGAGTTTCAGCTAAAGCCCGGAATCTGTTGTGAACCTGTCCAAAACTCCACAGCCTCCGTAGAAAACTCTACAACCTCTGTAGAAAACTCTACAACCTCTGTAGAAAACTCTACAACCTCCGTAGAAATCTATACAGCCTCTGTAGAAAACTCTACGGCCTCTGTAGAGAACGCGGCCGAGGCACAAGCCCGCACGAAGTAAGGGCGTAACATCCAAGTCCAGGCTATGGCGGAGCTTGATCGGATGCGGCGTGTTCTCGTTATTGTGAGTGCGCGAAACGCCCTTACTATCGTGCGGGCTTGTGCCAAGACGCCTCGATCTCCCCGCAAAACGCTCTTACTAACGTGCGGGCTTGCGCAAAGACGCCCCGATCTCCCCACAACGCAACCACGCCCAGCGGCTTTGATACTGGCGGAACCGTGATCCGGCGAGGCCATTTGCCCTGCGGGGAAACCCTCGGATCCGCAGTTCGGCGAATTTGCCTGCTCCGCGTTATAGTGGGAATAGGTAGAGATGAGCAGTTTCTGGTGGATCGTGGTGGTGGTATTGGCTTTGACCCTGTTGGGGAGCGGGGCTTTGTTTGCCGTGACGGTGAAATATTATTGGGGCGAGCGTGGTGCCCCGCCGCTGACGGGCGAAGAACGAAAGCGGCAGCATCAGGCCGAGCTCGAATTGCGTGCAAAACAGCTCGAATACAGCGAACGCAACCCGATAAAAACGCGCAAACCTGATTTCTGGGACAATACCAAACCGAAATAGCTGAACAGATTTGCGGCACAGTCAGTTATTTATTACACTTTCGACAACCTCACAAAACCTTTGACCAAATTTTTGCTAACTAAGGAGAACTGAATGAAGAAGACGACTTTTATTTTGGGGCTGGCACTGTTGATGATGGTATCACTGGGCTGGGAATGCAGCATGACGACGGCAGATATGAGCGATATCAAGTTTGCCAAGGACAAGGAAGGCAAACAGCCGGCCGCGTCCTTTGACACAGGCAAAGATATTTACGGCATCGTCGAGGCGACGGGTATCCCGAGCGGCAAACACAAGATCGCGTGGAAAGTGACGTACGAAAACGTCGCCGGAAAGACCAAGGGCGAAGAGTTTGCCGGTGGTAAGCCGATGGAATTTGAAGGCTCATCGCAGCTCTGGACGCAGTTCTCGTCGCCGCTGCCCGGCGATTACAAGGTCGAAGCTACACTGACCGATTCGACCGGCAAGACGATCTCGACAAAATCGGCCGTAGTAAAGGTGACCGGTTCCGCTCCGTCTGCTCCGGCAAGCTACGATGACAAATCGAAAGACGACGACAACTAGTCGTTGATAGGTATCGAACACCAAACTCCGCGAGATGGCTCAAGCCTCTCGCGGAGTTTTTCATATCTTCGCAAGTTATCTGTCCTTGTTTTCAAGTCGTGACAACATCAGATCTATCTCGGATGCCTCTTCCGCCGAAAGATCCTGTTCGCCAAATCGAACGCGATTATATTTCTCCGTTATCTTCACAGCCTCGGGTATATCGACCGCATAGGCGAATTCGAGCGGTGTTTGATATGGTTCGCGCGTGAAGCCTTTCTCGGCAAGCAACGCCAGCATTCGTTCATAAAATTCAATGATCGACGCGTGCGGTTTGGCAAAGATACGCTGCCAGATGCGACGCCAAAACGCGAGTGCATAGATCCGCCGGACGAGCCATCGCAGCAAGACGAACAAAATCGCTACGCCGGCGACGGCAGCGATCGCATAGCCGATCGCCGCCATACGGGCCTCAGCCCCATTATCGCCGCGGGCTTCGGCCCACCATTCGGCGACGATGGCCTGTATATGTCCAAGATACGACGCGGTCTTGTCTTGATAATCGGCAAAGCTGTTTTTCACCGATCGGGCGAGTGTGCTCTGTTCCTGATCGTCGAACGCAACGAAATACTGTATCCAGAGCGCGTCGAGTGCCTCGAGGTATTTGCCGATCGTTGCGGTAAATCCTGATGCCGCCCCGCCGCTTCCGTCGCTCGAGAATGGCGTCGGATCAAATGTCACCCACGTGTTCTCTTTAGGAAAATAGACCTCGACCCACGAGTGGGCATTCTTCTGACGGACGACCGTCATATCTGCCGCGTCGTTGTAATCGCCGCCGTGAAAGCCGTTGACGATACGCGTCGCGATGCCCTGCGTGCGGAGCATGATCACCATCGCGGTCGCAAAATACTCGCAGTGGCCCTCGCGGACGTTGAAAAGGAAATCGGACAGCGGTTTGGTGCCGCCGGCCTTTTGTTCGAGCGTGTAGCCGTAATTCGTCTGCAAATGCTGCTCGATCGCTTTGGCCTTGTCGTAGCGGTTCGCGTGTTTCGATGCGATCGAATATGCAAGGTCAAATATCCGCTTATCTTCGTTCGGCGGCACCTGCAGGTAATTTTTGCTTTCCTCGCCATACGACATGCTGTCCTGACGCAAGCGTTCGATGCTCGGCTGACTGCGGTCGGACAGGACCTTGTAGCTGCTGCGTTCGGTGCTCCATTGATTGGTGACCGACCCGTATGTATCCTTCGTCAAAACTGCAAAATTACCCTGGAACGCGATCGCGCGCGGGAGTGCGAACAGCACGCTTGTGTCGAGCGGTTCGAGATAGATCGTCTGCATCGTCAGATCCTGACGGCCCGAAGGCACATCGACCTTGATGACCTCGCTGTTACCTTTGATAAACGGCTCTTTCGAATTCGGTTTCGAACGCGTCCACGTTTGGTCGTCGAACGTATCAAGGGCCACGCCTCGGAAATATTTGTCGGTGAAATGGTCGGCCTTGTTCTCCATCTTGACGCGCATAACGACCGCGTCATTTTCGGTTATCCGGCCGAACCCGCCAAGTGTGACACGGTCGGAGAATCCCGAACGCGTGCCGAGTTTCGATTGATTGCCGCCAAGCCCCGCACCGCCGACACGCGGCAGCATAAAGAAAAGCGGCGTCGCCAGCAATACAATGAACGTGATCAGAGCAAACGCCGCGACCGGCAGCTTTCGCAAACGCATTGTGAGCGGCATCTTTGGAGCGGCGTCTTGTTTGTCAGGTTTGGTACCGGCGATCTTGTGCTCGACCTCGCGGGCCGTCTTTCGCATCTCATACGCAATGATCGCACAGACCATCACCAGCAAATACACAAGAAAGGTCGCCAGATACAATGCACTAATGCTCAAACCTGCCGCCAGCAGCACTTCGAAAAACGCCATCAGATACAAGAATATCCAATCACGATCGCCCTTTCGCTGCAGCAGCTTGATCGCCGAAAGCGATAAGATCATACTCGCCAAAATACCCACGATGACCGTATCGGCCCCGGCAAAAGAGATCAACTGAAACTTGAACGCCAGATAAAACGCCGGCAATGCCAACACGATCAACGCCGTCCCCAACCGCTCAGAGATCTGCCATCGCGAATCCTCAAGGAACCATGCCGCGACCATTATCGCAATGAATACCGCCGTCCCGACGAACCCAAAAGTCCCCGAAACCCACAACGCCAAAAACCCGCAAAAAACTGCGGCATAAGATATGGCTCTGAAGAAGGTTTCGAAATTCATTGTGGCGAAGCATACTGACAGGTAATTATATCGCTTTTGGATGCAAAGGTTGCAAGAATTACTAACCCTGCATTTACGGGAATATTAAGATGTAGTTCGCAACGAAAAAAAGCCCGCTCAAGCGAACGGGCTATCGAGGGAGATCTGTAACGGCTCATTGGACAATAACGCAGACCGCGTAAGGCGTCACGGTCAGGCTTTTGTTTTGATTACCGTTCCCATTCTTAAGGTTTGTTACGGTAACCTTCCATGACATTGTCGCAATATCAAAATAGGAACTCGAAACGAGGATAAAGTCCACCGAAGCCGAACTTCCCAGCGTGACGTCAGTATCATATCCGCCGGATATAACGCTCTTTCCGATCGGGCAGCCGGTCGTTAAGGTGACGGTAGTTCCTTTGGTGACAACGATTGGGGTCCCCGTAACGTAACTTAAACCCGACATGCCCGGAACTCCTTGCGGCCCCTGGGCTCCCATTAGACCCATCGGACCTTGTGGTCCTGCAGGGCCGGCGGCGCCAGTCGCACCCTGAGGTCCTACCGGCCCCATGTTTCCCTGCGGGCCCGCGGGCCCGGTCGCGCCCTGTGCTCCGGGATCGCCTTGAATTCCCTGAGTCCCCGCAGGCCCTTGAGGTCCCGTCGCTCCGGGTGCTCCGGGATCACCTTGAGTTCCCTGAGGTCCAGCCGGGCCCTGAGGTCCCGTTGCTCCGGTAGCACCCTGTGGACCCTGCTGTCCATTTGCCCCCGGATCGCCTTGAGTTCCCTGCGGCCCAGCCGGGCCTTGAGGTCCGGTTGCTCCGGGCGTGCCGGGATCGCCCTGAGTTCCCTGAGGTCCGGCCGGGCCTTGTGGTCCGGTCGGGCCCTGCGGTCCGGTAGCACCGGGAGTTCCCGGATCGCCTTGGATTCCCTGTGGCCCCGCCGGGCCCTGAGGGCCGGTTGCTCCGGGCATGCCGGGATCGCCCTGAGTTCCCTGAGGTCCGGCTGGGCCTTGCGGTCCTGTTGCTCCTGGAGCGCCTTGAGGTCCAGTTGGGCCTTGCGGGCCGGGGTCGGAAATATTGTAGGATCGAACGGCCGTAGTACCGTATTCGGAAGGCGTGACACCACTTACTATAAACAAACGTGTTCCTATCACAGCCGCATCCGTGATATGGATTCCAATCGGAGCATCCGGACCCGGACTCCAAAGCTTTGTGTTCGCGTCGTAGAAATAGCTTGAGGTCGCCCAAGACGACGTGGTATATCCGACGCTTACAAAGATCTTCCCGCCGAATGTTCCGGCCTTGTGAAGTTGGCGGGGGCTCGGAAATGGCGTCCCTGCAGACCATGAGTTGGTTGCCGGATCATAGACTTGAATCTCGGGCCTTAAGACGTTCGAAATTGAATCGAGACCGCTGATCACATAGAGCTTCTTATTTAGGACGGCGGACGCCGCATTTCGCACGGCCTGAGGAAGCGGTGCGACGCTCGTCCAGGTGTTTGTCACCGGATCGTATACTACGGTCGTCGAGTTCATTCCCGGATAGGAATTTCCGCCCGAGGTCACGTATATTTTTCCGTCGATCGCCTCCGCGACCGCATCGCCCCTGGAAGAAGGCATCGGAGCGCCGAGGCTCCAGCTGTTTGTCGCAGGGTTGTAGATCGACGTTAGGTTTAGCGGCGAGTTCGAGTCGCAGCCGGCCCAACCGCCGAGGACGTAGATCAATCCGTTCAGCGTCACTGCCCGAGCCGAACACCGTCTGGTGACCGAGTCCGCGGCACGCGTTGACCAGGTATTCGCAACCGGATCGTAAACCAGAGGCGTCGCCGTCGATGCCGCGGTACCGTCAACATTTCCGCCGAAAACATAGACCAAACCGCCATGCGAAGTGACGGCCGCATATAGCCTTGTTTCGGGTATGGGCGCATGGCTCTGCCACGATCCCTGAGCCAGAGTGCTCGTTATCGATACATACAACGTGAGGACGATGAGAAGAAAGAGGGAAAAGTGTTTACTCGTTGTTCGAGTCATTTTCGTGAACCTCCGATCTAGATTTTGACGCGATCCTGGACGGCATAAACCGAAACGGTCGGCCGAGCAGCTCCCGACTTTTTATTGTGTTCACCCCCATATAGCGAAAAAAATCGACGCATGGTATCATCGTTGGAAAAAAAAACTTCGCACGATCTCTAATGAGCCTGCCTCAGCATGAAATTACTTACTTGCTTTCAAAATGGAGCCAAGGCGACAGCACCGCGTTTGACCAGCTCGTCCCGATCGTCTATCCGGAACTCCGTCGAATCGCTCGACGGTACATGAAAAAGGAGAGTTCCGGACACACACTGCAGACTTCGGCCCTTATCAATGAGGCATATTTGCGGCTTGTCGATGACCGATCTGTCAGATGGCAGGATCGGTCTCATTTTTTTGCAGTTTCTTCGCAGATCATGCGGCACATCCTCGTCGATCACGCCCGCAAACATCGGTCCGGCAAACGCGGTGCCGGCGTGATGCATGTCGCATTTGACGAAGGAACAGTCGGTATTCAGAAAAAAGCTGAAGAATTCATCGCACTTGACGCGGCGCTTAGCGACTTGGGTAAGATCGATGCCCGCAAGAGCCGGATCGTCGAATTAAGGTTCTTTGGCGGCCTGACGGTCGATGAAACGGCAGAAGCCCTGGGGCTTTCGCCCATAACGATCAAGCGTGAGTGGCGCACCGCACGGGCGTGGCTTCTACGTGAGATCGGAAACTTTGACGAGAAATGAACCAACGGTGATACGATTCGGATCGATTTAACGCTATGTCTCTATGAAGTAACAAATTCGGAAAGTCTGAGAAATGGGGTTGGTTTATGAACGCTGCGGATTGGCAGCAGGTCGATGAGTACTTCCAAGTTGCCGTAGAGCTTGGCGGAGAAGATCGGTCCGCGTTTCTAAACGAGGCCTGTGCCGCTAATCTTGCACTACGACGTGAAGTTGAATCGCTCCTGACGGCTGACTCATTTGAGTGGAAGTTGATAGACGGCCCCGCGATGGAGTCAGCGGCTGTCTTCTTCGAAGCCGAAGAACTTCGGCTCCGGTCGGGACAGGACCTTGGGCATTACGAGATTTTAAGGCTTGTGGGTAAAGGCGGAATGGGTGAGGTCTATCTGGCACGCGACCGCATTCTAAACCGTCAGGTCGCTCTCAAACTTCTGCCATTCGATCACACATCGGACTGGGGCCGACTCCAACGCTTTCGGCGCGAGGCGGAAAGCGTTTCGGCCCTTAACCATCCGAACATCCTAACGATATACGAGCTTGGCGATGCTGAAGGCCAACAGTTCATCGCAACCGAGTTCGTGGAAGGCGAAACTCTTCGCAGCCGCATCGAGGGCGGTAAGTTACAGTTGCCGGACGCATTGGATATTGCGATCCAAACCGCAAAGGCTCTCGCGGCAGCACATCGTGCCGGCATAGTCCACCGCGACATAAAGCCAGAAAATATAATGCTGCGGCCTGATGGCCTCGTGAAGGTCCTCGATTTCGGGCTAGCGAAACTCGCTGAGCAGTCCGAGGAAACCACAGAAGGTCCCGACGGCGATCGGGTCGATGTATCTTCAGGACTTCTCCTGGGTACCGTGCGATATATGTCACCGGAACAGGTAAGCGGAAACACGGCTGACTTGCGAAGCGACCTCTTCAGCCTTGGAACGGTATTGTACGAGATGTTATCAGGGCGGCCGGCGTTTAGCGAAAAAGATCCGTTTAGGATAACGGAGTCGATCTTGAAGGAAGATCCTCAACCGTTGCCTGCCGAGGTCAAGGAGATCTCCGGCCTCGCGGAAATCATCGGTAAAACAATCGAGAAAGATCCGCTTCTTAGGTACCAGAATTCGGAAGAATTGATAGCGGATCTTACTCCTCTAAAAGAAGCCGCCATCGTGATCCGCGGATCGACCCGATCCTCGCGACGCGCCTCAGTTAGCCGATTCGCCGTCGGGTCGATCCTTTCGATCGTTTTAGTCCTGGTCATCGGGTCGGTTTCTTACAGATTGCTGCGTGCAGATCCTCAAGTTCCGATCGTAAAGAACTCGTCCGCAACTCGGGGCGTCTGGACACAAAAGGCCCCGATCTCAGAACCGCGTTGGCAAGCCTCGCCCGCAGTGGCGAACGATACGCTTTACGTTGTCGGTGGGTGGCTCGAGTGCAAGCCATTTGGAAATGTACAGGCGTATGATCCCGCAACAAATACATGGAAAGATCGGTCTCTGATGCTGACTCCACGGGGCGGCCACGGAACAGCGGTAGTTGAGGAAAAGATCTACGCTGTCGGTGGAAATACCGACTGCGGCACCGCAATTCGGGACGTTGAGGCGTACGATCCGGCAAGCGATTCCTGGACGCGGAAATCTCCACTTCCATCTAAGCGAACGGCCCACACCGTCGCAGCCGCAAACAACAAGATCTATGCGATCGGAGGTGAGGCGACCACGCGGGGCGGAACACTTCGATCGAACACGGAATACGACCCTCGGTCTGACTCCTGGAGAGAGCGGGCACCAATGCCGACCGCACGCCAAGGTGCGGCCACGGCCGTCGTGAACGGGATCATTTACGTGTTGGGCGGCCGCGATGAAACCTCCACGCAGGCGTCGGTCGAAGCATATGACCCGACGACCGACACTTGGACCTCCCGTCGGCCAATGATGGCTCCGCGTATGCAGCTTGCCGCTGCTGTCGTCGGCGGCACTATTTACGTCTTTGGCGGGACGCCATTTCGGCTTGAGGTAGAAGCCTACGACACCGCGACAGATAGCTGGTCGATCGTTGGTTCAATGCCCGACCGCCGAACCTGGTCTAGCGCGGCGACACTTGGCCAAACAATATATCTTCCGGGCGGCTACGATGGCGTAAACACGATCGCGGACGTGATCGCATTCACCCCGGAAACCGATAGAGTGGCAGCCGTTCCTGCATGCCCGACGTTACAAGAGGCCGTTTGGGCCGAACTACCAACCGCCCGTAAGAACATGACGGTCGGTGAAATAAACGGCAACATTTATGCTGTCGGCGGGTACGACTCGAAGACAGGGTTTCGCTCGGTCAACGAGGCCTATAACCCAGCAACTGACACTTGGAAGAAGCGAGCACCTATGCCTACGGCTCGAGAGACCAGGGCAACCAACAACGCCGTCGTTGACGGGAAGCTCTACGTGATCGGCGGAAATGCCGGGGGCCATTGCTCGGATCGGAACGAAATGTATGATCCTGCGAAAGATATCTGGTCGGCTAAAGCCCAAATGCCAACTCCGAGGTGCCACCTCGCCGTGGTCGCTCATAACGGCCTGATATTTGCCATCGGAGGAACAAATACCAGCGGCTCTATCAAATACTCCGCGTTGGAGATCTATGATCCCGTTCAAGATGTGTGGACGATCGCACCTCCCATGCCGACCGGCCGGCAGGACCTCGGTGCGGTCGCGATCGATGACGTTATCTACGCCGTGGGGGGCGGAAACCCGGCATTTAGTCTAGACGGCGAATTAGATACTCTCGAGGCGTACGATCCTTTAACCATGACCTGGTCAACCAGATCACCAATGGTCAGCCGCCGCATAGGATTTTCGGCCGGTGTATTGAATGGAATGCTGGTCGTTGTCGGCGGAAGCAGTGAAAACGCGATAGAGACCGCCGAAGCCTATGATCCAATGAACAATAGATGGGAACCGCTGAAATTGATGCGGAAGCCACGGACGTTCCTGTCAAGCGTCGTGCTGGACAACACTCTCTACCTTTTAGGCGGCGACGCTAAAAGCAATCAAGATCAGGCTCCGACAAACTCAGCATTGAAACTGGCACCATGTTTAGAATAATGAACGGTGTGGAAAAATACGAAAAAGCCCGCTCAAATTGAGCGGGCTTTTCTTTAATATAGATCCGGCGACTTCCTACTTTCCCACAATTGAAAACTGCAGTATCATCGGCTCTAACAGGCTTAACTTCCGTGTTCGGGATGGGAACGGGTGTGACCCTGTCGACAAAATCACCGGAAAACTTATGATATCAAATCCTGATATCTAATAACTGAATACATGTAAAATTCCACTACGAGCTGCTTTACATTAAATTTGCTAGTCAACAAATTTTATGGTCAAGCCTTGGGACAATTAGTAATGGTAAACTAAATACATTGCTGCACTTACATATCCATCCTATCAACGTGGTGGTCTTCCACGAGTCTCACTGGCAAAATTAATCTTAGGTCTGGCTTCACGCTTAGATGCATTCAGCGTTTATCCATGCTCGACATAGCTACCGTGCGATACCGCTGGCGTGATAACACGTACACTAGAGGTCAACCCAACCCGGTCCTCTCGTACTAAGGTCAGATTCCTTCAATTTTGCTGCGCCCACACCAGATAGGGACCGAACTGTCTCGCGACGTTCTGAACCCAGCTCACGTACCATTTTAATCGGCGAACAGCCGAACCCTTGGGACCTTCTTCAGCCCCAGGATATGATGAGCCGACATCGAGGTGCCAAACCCTGCCGTCGATGTGAACTCTTGGGCAGGATCAGCCTGTTATCCCCGGCGTACCTTTTATCCGTTGAGCGACGGCACTTCCATAAGCGACCGCCGGATCACTAACTCCTACTTTCGTACCTGCTCGACGTGTATGTCTCGCAGTTAAGCTGGCTTATGCGTTTACACTCTGCGGCTGATTTCCAAACAGCCTGAGCCAACCTTCGAGCGCCTCCGTTACTCTTTAGGAGGCGACCGCCCCAGTCAAACTACCCGCCTGATAATGTCCCTGATCCGGATTACGGAACGAGGTTAGAGTCCAAATAAATAAAGGGTGGTATCTCACATTGCGGCTCCACCGAACCCAAAAGTCCGATATCAAAGCCTCCCACCTATACTGCGCATTATTTACCCGAAATCACTATCAAGTTGTAGTCAAGGTGCACGGGGTCTTTCCGTCTTGATGCGGGAAACCGGCATCTTCACCGGTACTACAAGTTCGCTGTGTCCCTCGTTAAGACAGCTTTCAGATCGTTACGCCATTCGTGCAGGTCGGAACTTACCCGACAAGGAATTTCGCTACCTTAGGACCGTTATAGTTACGGCCGCCATTCACTGGGGCTTCGATTCGCAGCTTCGCCTTACGACTAACCGCTCCTCTTAACCTTCCAGCATTGGGCAGGCGTCAGCCCCCATACGTTGTCTTTACAACTTTGCGGAGACCTGTGTTTTTGTTAAACAGTCGCCTGAAACATTTCTCTGCGACCGCGCTCTTGGTGAACGCGGCTAACCTTCTCCCGAAGTTACGGTTACATTTTGCCGAGTTCCTGAACGAGGGTTCTCACAAGCACCTTAGAATTCTCATCCCACCTACCTGTGTCGGTTTGCGGTACTGCCAGTGGAGTTTGTATAGATGAACGGGAATTTTCTTGGCAACTGGGGTCAGCAACTTGTTCCGGACCCGAGGGTCCGTACTTTCGTCCGTATATTTAGCCTTGTGCAGCCCGGATTTTCCTAAGCTACGGCCTATTTACTTCAACAGCATCCATCAGCTGTCTTGCCTACCCTGTTGCGTCAACCCACATCACAAACCCATGGTTCCAGAATATTAACTGGATCTCCATCGACTACGCCTCTCGGCCTCGCCTTAGGTACAGACTAACCCTACGCAGATTAACTTGACGTAGGAAACCTTAGGTTTTCGGTGCGTATGGTTCTCACATACGTTATCGCTACTAATGCCGACAAAGTCTTTTCTGATTGCTCCAACGGACCTTACGGAACCGCTTCACAGCTACAGAATGCTCGTCTACCATGAATAAATTCATCCAAAGCTTCGGTGGATAGTTTAAGCCCCGTTATATTGTCGGTGCAGGGCTACTTGACCAGTGAGCTATTACGCTTTCTTTAAAGGATTGCTGCTTCTAAGCAAACCTCCTGGCTGTCAGTG